>JALSGI010000892.1 GCA_026982835.1 Planctomycetota bacterium
CCGGGGGCTGCCCCAGTTCGACGTGGTAGTGAACCTCCAGGGAGACGAGCCGGAATTGGACCCCCGCTACATTGACCAGGTGGTGGAGCTTCTGGAACAAACTCCCCAGGCGCCGATGAGCACGCTGGCCGTGCCCATCCACGATGAGGCCCTGCTGCACGATCCGTCGCGGGTGAAGGTGGTTTTTTCGTCTGAGGGCTGGGCCTTGTATTTTTCGCGGGCCGCCATTCCGCACGACCGGGACGGCTCGCTGGCCAGCCAGGGCAAGGCCCCTCTGGGCTGGCAGCACATCGGGCTTTACGCCTACCGGCGCCAGTTTCTGCTCCGCCTGGCCCAGTTGCCCCCCTCGCCGCTAGAGCAGTTGGAAAAGCTGGAGCAGCTTCGCGTGCTGGAAGCGGGGGAGCGGATCAAGGTGGGCTTGGTGCCTTGGGCTCCTTCGGGTATCGACACGCCGGAAGATTATGGGGCGTTTGTGACCCGCTGGCGGCTTGCCCGGGATAAGCCAATCCGCCAGATGGGACACAGGACGTCCAGGCTAGGAGCCTATCCGAAAAATTCAATGACGTTCCGCAATCATGAGGCTGGAGTATTTTTCGGATAAGCTCTAAGCCAGCTCCAGCGGCTTGTCCTGCTTGGGCCGTTGTCCGGGATTGGCCCATGGGCAGCGGAAGTGGAGACCGATTCTTTTGTACCCGCTCTGGTGCAAGGGCAAAATCACGTCAGAATTAAGTGGTAAGTCCAGTTGACCGTTCTATGTTCTCTTGGAAGAAACGCCCCCGGTGAGCGCTTCCTGGCCCTGGTGGATTGCCTTGAGCGAGCAGTTGCCCCAGCTGGTGCTGCTGGGTTGGTACTTTGCCGCCGGGGCCTGTATCGGCAGCATGCTCAACGTGGTCATTTACCGCCTGCCCCGGCGGATGAGCCTCTGGTGGCCGCGGTCCCATTGCCCGAAGTGTCGCCGGTCCATTCTGGTGCGGGACAACATTCCGCTTTACAGTTGGCTGCGACTTCGGGGGCGATGCCGCTGGTGCGGGGAGCCGATCCCGTGGCGTTACCCGGCGGTGGAGCTGGCTTGCGCGGTGCTGTTTTTGGCCGTGGCTTTGGCGGAGGTGCAGTTCCGCGGGGCG
>JALSGI010000893.1 GCA_026982835.1 Planctomycetota bacterium
CAGGTGGGGGCAAAGGGTTATCTTGCCACAAGGGGGCGATTTCCACAAGCCCTGACCAGCGGGGGCTTGGAGGCTTGGCGAGCCCGCGGCTTCCGCCGCGTACGTGTTTCGCGGCCAGCATAAGATGGAGTGTTTCCAGAGCAAAAGAGATGATTATTGTCCGGCGAGCCCCGGGCTTGGAGCCCGGGGAGAACCGGATAAGTGCATTGCGTTCTTTTTCTCCGCTGGCTGAAGCCAGCGGCTCGCCATTTGCAAGAAAAAACGCTGATTCTCTCCTAGCATGGAAACGCCAAACCAAGTGATGTGCCAGCTGGCTAAACACGTACCCCGCGTTAGCGGGAGGAGAAACAGTGTCGGCGTGCGGCGTGCGCTGCCTGCGCCGCAGGCCGAAAGCACTCGCCAGCAAAGCGGCCGCAGCGTAGATTGGTAAGAGCTTCCCAAGCGTTTTGTGCCAAGATCGCCCCCCTGGAAGGAGAACCCACCATGCGTGCTGTGGCACTAGTGGCCTTGGTGATTGTGTGCCTGGAGAGCACGGCCGCGGGGGCCGAACCGGCCGCTCCCTACACCGAGCACGAGGCCCGGTTCCTGAAAAACGTGCGGCAGGTCACACGCGGGTTCGTCAAAGCGGGCGAGGGCTACTTTTCGCCCGACGGGAAAACGATCATCTACCAGGCCGTGTCGAAGTCGTATCCGTTTTATCAGATTTACACCCAGCCCTTGTCCGGCGGTTCGCCGCGGTTGGTGAGCACGGGCCGGGGACGCACCACCTGCGCGTACTTCCACCCCAGCGGCGAGAAGATCCTGTTTGCCTCCAGCCACCTGGACCCACACCTGGCCCGAACCGAAGCCGAAGAACGCCGTCGCCTGGAGGAGTTGCGCCGCAGCGGACGCCGGGAGCGGTATCGCTGGGTGTTCGATCCGCACATGGACATCTTCGAGGCCCGGCCCGACGGCTCCCACTTGCGCCGACTGACCACCGCCGCAGGCTACGACGCCGAGGGGGCCTACGGGCCGGGGGGAGAGTGGATCGCCTTTTGCAGCACCCGCGACGGCGATCCGGATATTTACGTCATGCGGGCCGACGGCACCGGCGTGCGGCAGGTGACCAACGCTCCGGGCTACGACGGCGGGCCGTTCATCTCGCCGGACGGGCAGTGGATCGTCTTCCGCAGCGACCGCAAAAAAGAGGGCTACTTGCAGCTTTACGTGGTCAGCTTCGATGGCAAACGGGAGTTCCAGTTGACCGACGACCAGGGGGTGAACTGGGGTCCCTACTGGCACCCTCGGGAACCGTGGATCATCTGGTCCGGGGCCGACCACTCCAACCCCAAACGCCGCCCCAACTACGATCTGTGGATGATGCCCTACCGGGTGCGCAACGGGCGGTTCGAGGTGGGCCGCCGGGTGCGGGTGACCGACCATCCGGCGGCCGACGTGTTGCCGGTCTTTTCGCCCGATGGGAAGTATCTGATGTGGACCAGCACCCGCAGCCCGGACCGCTCCAGCCAGCTCTTTCTGGGCGAGTTCACCTTGCCGCAGCCGCAGTTCGATTGAACGGCTGCCGTACTATCTCCCGGGGGCAAGCTGCTTGACGGTGCGGGCCACGGCCTGGGCCGCGGCGGGGATGTGCTCCTGGGTGGTAAAACGCCCCAGGCCGAAACGCAAGCTGGCCCGAACCTGCTCTTCCGGCAGCCTCAGGGCACGGAGCACGTGGCTGGGTTCCGGCTCGGCCGTGGAGCAGGCACTGCCGGAGGAGACGGCCAGTTGCGGGGCCAGAGCGGCAAGCAGCGCGTCGCCGTCCACGCCGGGGAAGCCGCAGTTGAGATTGCCCGGCAGCCGTAACTCGGGCCGGGAAAGCTCCGGCCCGTGCAGCACCACGCCTTCGCCAAGCTCCTGTTGCAGTAGCTCCCAGAGCCGGTTGCGCAGCCCGGCCAGGCGATTGGCTTCTCGGGGAAGCTCTTCGGCGGCCAGTTGCAGGGCCCGGGCCATGCCGACGATCCCCGGCACATTGAGCGTGCCGGAGCGGAGCCGGTTCTCGTGTCCCCCGCCGTAAAGCAGCGGTTCCAGTCGCAGCGGCGGCTGGCGGCGCCGCAGGTACAAGCCGCCTGTGCCCTTGGGGCCGTAGAACTTGTGGGCCGAAAAGCTCAGCAGGTCCACCTGGAGCTGGTCCACCCGCACCGGAATCCGCCCCAGGGCCTGCGTGGCGTCGCAGTGCAGCACGGCCCCGTGGCGATGGGCCAGCTGGGCCGCCTGGGCCACCGGCTGGATGGTGCCGATTTCGTTGTTGGCCAGCATCAGGCACACCAGGGCCGTGGACTTGCGCCGCAGGCACTGTTCCAGGTGATCCAGGTCCACTTGTCCGGCTTGCGGGTGGCCGTGTCGGCGGACTTCCACCCAACTGACCTGCCAGCCCTGCCGCTGCAGAGACCGCACTGGGTCCAGCACCGAGGGGTGCTCGGTGCGCGGCAGCACCACGTGTCGCCGCGGGGGCGGGGTGCGTCGGGCCAGGCCCAGGATGGCCAGATTGTTGGCCTCGGTGGCCCCGCTGGTGAAGATGATTTCCCGGGGGGTGGCGCCCAAGATTTCGGCGATCTGCCGCCGGGCTCGTGCCACGGCTTCGGCGGCTTCATAGCCGTAAGGGTGATTGACACTGCCCGGATTACCGAACTTCTCGGTAAACCAGGGGAGCATCGCCTCCACCACGCGGGGATCGACCGGGGTGGTGGCGTGGTAGTCCAGGTAGATGGGCCGCGCGGGGGTCATCGTCGGCAGCCCCTGGGGTTCAGCGGCGGCGCGAGCGGCCGCTGCGTTGCTGCGTGCGGTGGTCCAGGTTCCACTGGATGATCAATCCGACGGCTTCTTGCCAGGAGGGGATGTTGCGGGCACGCTTGGCCGCCGGTTTTTCTTCGGGAGTGGTTTTGTCTTCCTGTTCCTGGGCCACGGCCACGGCGGCTTGCTGGGTTTGGGGTTCCTGGGCAGGTGTTTCTTCGTCGTCTTGGGGGGGCTGTTCTTCTTTGCGCCGTTTTCGGGCAGGGGGAGCTTCGGCTTGTTCTTCGGCTGCTTGGGCTTCTTGGGCCGGGGTGGGGGATTGTGCCTGGGCCTCTTCTTGCTTGCGTCCCCGGCGTCGCCCGCGGCCCCGACGCCCGCGGCCCCGGCGAGAACGCTGCTTGGTGGGTCGTTCGGCCGGTTCGGCCGCCGGGACTTCGGCTTCCGCCGGGGGGGTAGCCGCCGCGGAGGCAGCCACTTCCTGTTTCACCTCCACCGGCTCGGCGTCCTGGGCTGCCGGGGCTTGGACCGGTGCGGCTTCGGGGGATTCTTCCTCCTCTTCGGGGATAGCAATGCCCAGTTCCCGAGCCAGGGTGGCCCAGTTGGTCTTGGTGGCCTGGCTGCGACGCGGCTGTCGGGTGGATTTTTCTTTGCTTTCTGGCTGGGTGGACTGGGTAGCGGGCTGGGCCTCCGGGGGAGGAGCCGAATCGGCAGGCGGCGGGGCGGCCTCTTTGCTCTCAGAGGCTGCAGCGGGCGGCTCGGGCTGGGCTTGGGGCGGCGGGGCCGGCTCCGACTTCGGGGGAACGGCCCCCACTTGTTGCAAAATCAGGTCCCAGGGGTCCGGTTGTTGAGATTGGCTCATCGTGTTGATTTGGATTGATTCGCTGAACAATCGGGACACCTTAATCCTTTTGGCAACGCTTGCCAGGGGATTCCACCCCTGTGGTAAAACGAGCAGCAAGAGCGTTCACTCTCTAAAATATACCGCCAGCGGCGAATCACGAAAACCCACGCTTGGAACCACGGAAGCCGCCCAGCGCACGGCGCAAGCCACAAGCCGTTCTACCGTCTCTCCCCCGCTTACGCGGGGGGCTCCTCCCCGAGCTGAAGCTCGGGGCTCGCCGGTTTGCAAGAATTAGCGTTTGTTTTCACTTCGGAGCGGAAGCTCCGGCGCAAGGCGCAAGCCGCATGGCGCAAGCCGAAACTGTTCCTCCCCGCACTTACGTGCGGGGCTCTGTATCCCTCCAAGCCCTCAAGCCTCCAGGCCCCCAAGCCTCCCGGAGCGGAAGCTCCGGCGCACGGCGCAAGCCGCAAGCCGATGCGGTTTCTCCCCCCGCTTACGCGGGGGGCTCTTGTTGGGCAAGTTGACGCTCTTTTTCGCACCGGAGCGGAAGCTCCCAGTGGCTGCGGCCCTGCCGCCTCCGCTGGCTGAAGCTCGGCGGCTCGCCGTTTCGAGAATTAGCGCTTGTCCCGGCATCGGAGCGGTAGCGGCTTGCGCTTGCCAGCCGCCGCGTGGAGCTGTTCCCGGGCCGGCGTTTTCCTTACCATGAAAATCAGGTTCTTTCTCCAGGAACACCCTATGGCCCGCGTGGAACAAGACCGCGAAGACCTCCTCCGCGAAGCCACCCGCCTGCTGCCCCGGGGGGAGTTCCTCCTGGCCGGGCGCGGCGAGGGGGTATTCGTGGGCTTTCGCCCCCAGGGGGGGCCGAGTTTCTACTTCGGTCCTGATGAGGTCTATCAGTTCAACGCCGCCGGCCAGTTGCGTCGGGCCTACCTGCAAGGAGCCCTTTACAAGGCCCAGGGAGGCCAGTTGGTCCGCATGGTCCGCCGCCGCACGCCCCAGCAGACGCAACTGCTCAGCCGCGTGCTTTCCCGGGAGGAGACCGAATCGTTGCTGGAACGGATGTACGCCGCGCTGGAGCAGCTCCGCCGGGGGATCGAGCAGGGGACGGCCTCGTTGCGGGCCGAGTTGCCCCAGGGGAGCCAGTTGCCCCAGCAGGTGCTTGCCTGGCTGAAGCAGCATCCGCGGCCCGTCGTGGCCGCCAGTGCGCGGGCCTTGTATCCGAAGTAACTGCGGCGGAAAACGGCAAGGAAGAGCATGATCTATTTTTGGTATTTCGACCTGGGCAACGTGCTGCTGTTGTTCGATCACCATCGGGCCTGCCGCCAGTTGGCCCAGGTGTTCCACCAGGCCGGTGCCGCGACCGATGCCGAGGCGATCTGGCAGCTTCTTTTTGCCAGCGGGCTGGAGCGGCAGTACGAGATGGGCCAGATTTCCACCGCGGAGCTCTACGAGCGGCTTTGCAGCTCCTTGAATGCCCGTCCCCCGCTGGAGCAACTGCTGGAAGCGGCCAGCGACATCTTCCAGCCCAACCACTCCGTCATCGCCCTGGCCCGACGCCTGCACCAGCAAGGCCATCGCACCGGGGTGCTTTCCAACACCAACGACGCGCACTGGCGTTGGGTGCAGCGGCGTTTTCCGCACTTGCCGGGGTACTTCCAGCGTCATGTACTTTCGTTCCGTGCCGGGGCGCTGAAGCCCCAGGAGGCGATCTTCCACCTGGCCATCCGCCAGGCCGAGGTGCCTGCGGAAGAGATTTTCTTTGTGGACGACACCCCGGCCAACGTGGCCGCGGCCCGTGCCTTGGGCATCGACGCGGTGCTCTACCAGTCGGCCGAGGCTCTGGCCGAGGAGCTGCGCCGCCGCATGGAGGTCTAAGCAGCCACAAACTCCGCAGGTCAGTGCTTTGGTCTTGAGAGTATGGAGCCCCGCCTGTCAATGCAGGGAGAACGACAGCGTTACGGCCGCTTAGCGCAGCCCGTTGAAAAACGCAAGTTGGGGAGGGCGAGGCTCCTGCCGAGCCGCTTTTTTTCAGCAGACGCGAGGAATGCCATAACTCGTTTCATTTCAGGTGGACTTTTTCAACGGCCGCTTAGCGCAGCCCGGCCAGGAAGCGTTCCAGGTCCGCCTGCAGCCAGGCCAGATTGCTGCCGAAGGCGCGCATGAAGGTCTTGAGCCGCTGCTTGGGCGAGGCGAACTGCTCGCCCTGGGAAAGCTGCAAGTACCGGCTGTATTTCCGCCCGCGGGTTTCGGCCAGGTAGAAGCTGATGGCCCAGGCCCGGGCGTAGGCCAGCTGCGGGTCGCGGTGGAAGAGGGAGTCGCGGGCCAGGGTTTGGGCCAGCCAGTTTTTTTCCTTGTTTTTCTGCTGGCGGGTCAGAAAGGTCTGCAGCTCTTCCCGATGCACGCGGGCACTGCGGCCGGTGGTGGAACTTCCTTTCCACACGCCGGGCACCTCGAACACCTTGGCCAGCCCCTCGACCACCCAGCGCGGATGCCCTCGCAGGCGGTCGTGCACGCCGGTGTTATAGGCGGCCTGGTGGGTGACTTCGTGGACGATGCGAGCCAGGGTATCCGGATCGCCGCCGCGCGAACCCCTTTCGTGGTAGAGCATCACCACGTTGGTCTTCGGGGAGTAGAAGCCGCCGCTCCAGGAGGGCACCCCGCCGGCGTAGCGTGCGGCGGTTTGCAGATATTCCTGGTGCGAGCGCAGCACCACGGCCACCAGGGGAAATTGCGGCTCGCGGAGCCGGAAACCCCGGACCGAAAAATAATGCCAAAACGAACGATACACCCGCTCGAACTCCCCGGCCCAGTGCTCCTGCCCGGCCGGGTGAACCACCACGTAGTGCCGCGTGCTGGTGCTGCGGAAGCCGGGCCCCAGCCGCTTCTGCCACAAGGAGGCCAGCCGAGCGTGCGAGTCGGGCCGGAACAGGCGGCCGGTTTTTTCGTAGCTTTGCACTTCGTGTTCCTCGAAGTGCCACAGCCGCCCGTCGGTGCCGATCAGGACCAGTTGGTCGCGCTCTAGCCCCAGCGGGGCTCCCTGAATCCAGCCCGTGGAGAGCTTGATCCGCACCAGCGGCCGCCGCAACAGATCCGATTGAGCCGCAAGCGGGGCCGTGCCGAAAAAGAGAACAGCAGCCAAACCGAGTCCCATCCCGGGAAAACCTGGACGAATCATCAAACCCGGTGCCTCCCCAAGCGGTATTACCACGAAGCGGCGAGAAAAAGGCTCCCTTGGAAATGTAGCTTATCGGCGGCGAATTTTTCTGGACATCGACGTCCGAATATGGTTCAATAAGTGCTACCCTCCCCCAGCGTGCCCGCCTAAAATAGGTCCTGCCACCCAAGTTGCTCGGAAGGAGTGTTCCCATGTTGCGGCTCTCTGCCTTGGCTGGACTGGTTTTTGGCTTGGTTTTCGGCGGCATGAGCTTTGTGGGAGCCGAAGAACCGGCTTCCGGACTGCCCGAGCCGGTCAAACGCAAGGTGGATTTCGTCAAAGACATCCGACCCCTGTTCGTCCGCAGTTGCTACTCCTGCCACGGACCCGAGGAACAGGAAGGCGGTCTCCGCTTGGATCGCCGCAAGGACGCCCTGGCCGGGGGGGACAGCGGGCCGGTGATCCTGCCGCATAAAAGCGCCCGGAGCCGCTTGATCCTGGCTGTGGCCGGGCTGGACGAAGAACTGGGCCGGATGCCCCCCGAAGGGGAAGGCACCCCGCTTGCAAAAGAAGAAATCGCCTTGCTGCGGGCGTGGATCGACCAGGGCGCCCCCTGGCCCCAAGAAGCCGATCACCAGCGGCGGCAGTCCAAGCACTGGGCCTTCCAGCCCATCCGACGCCCCGAAGTGCCCCAGGTGAAAAACTCCGCCTGGGTGTGCAACCCCATCGACGCGTTCATCCTGGCCCGGCTGGAAAAAGAGGGCATCGCCCCTTCGCCCGAGGCGGATCGCTACACGCTCATCCGCCGGGTGTACCTGGACCTGCTGGGCCTGCCGCCGGAACCGGAGCAGATCGAGCAGTTCGTTCACGACCCGCGCCCCGATGCCTATGTGCGAATGGTCGAGCAAGTGCTGGAGTCGCCACACTATGGGGAGCGTTGGGGACGGCACTGGCTCGATCTGGCCCGCTACGCCGACAGCGACGGCTACGAAAAGGACCTACCGCGGCCCTGGGCGTGGCGTTACCGGGAATGGGTCATCCGGGCGCTGAACGCCGATATGCCCTTTGACCAGTTCACCATCGAGCAGCTGGCCGGCGACCTGCTGCCCAACCCCACCATCGAGCAACTCGTGGCCACCGGTTTCCACCGCAACACGCTGACCAACCGCGAAGGGGGCGTGGACCGCGAAGAAGACCGCGTGAAGCAAACCGTCGATCGCACCAACACCACCGGCACCGTGTGGCTGGGGCTGACCATCGAGTGCGGCCAGTGCCACTCGCACAAGT
>JALSGI010000894.1 GCA_026982835.1 Planctomycetota bacterium
GAAGATCCGCGGGTTGGTCACCAGTCGCACGAAGGCCAAGAGCGAGGGCCACGGCAGCCCCACCCTCGGGGCCGTGTTGAGCTGCTCCTCCAGCCACGTGCGGGCCGCCTCGTGCTGCGGCAGCTCCGGTACGTACGCGTAGATCAGCAGGTTCGCGTCGACCAAGATCACCGGAAGGCTTCCCCCTCGGCGGCGGCCAGGGCTTCGGCTACGTCGTCCAGAGCGGGCAGGCGGCACTTCCCCACCTGGAGGGGCCGGACGCGGAAGCGGGGACGGTCCTTCGCTTTCGGCTCCTCCATCAGCCGGGGCAGGCCCTCGCGCAGGGCGGCGTTGACGAGCTCCTTGAGCGACTTGTTCGAGCGTCGCCTCAGCTGCCGAAGCAGAGCCGCTACGTCCTCCTCCAGCGTGATCGTGGTACGCATAGCACTAAAGCATAGAGTACTTGATGTTTTGATGCAACTAGGATTTTCCTTTAATGCCCGGGGGGCGGCCTCCCAGGGGCGAAAAGCTTTTCGTGACGACCCTACTTGTGTCATCACAAAGGCTGTCACAAAAAGCTTTTGGGGCGGAGGGGGCACCGGCCACCCGCCGGCCTAAACACAAAACGAAAGACAAACCGGGGCCTCTCGCAGCTCAAGCGAAAGAGGAAAAGGGCTGCCGAGGCCCTAAGGCCCCAGCAGCCCTTCGAGCTTCTCCCGACACTGCAGGTAGTAGGCCGCCGCCCGCGCCAACGGCCACCACCGCTGCGGGATGTAGACCCAGCGGTAGTCGCCCCACTCCCGACGGTTGCGCCGGGATCGGGTGCGATAGCGCAGCACGCACCATCGCTCCCCCCGGGTGCGCACCTCCCGCCAGACGATGCGCACCCAAGCCCCTTCGGGCAGCTGCAGGTTGAGCCGCTTAAGCAGCTGCTCCCAGCAGAGCTGCCCCTCGAGGGCCCGGGCCCACCAGGCCCCCCGAGCGGGATAGGTGACGTGAATATCGGTGGCCAACAGCTCTTCCCAGGGGGACTCGAAGCCCATGCCGTCCAGGGAGAGCGGCGCCCGAGGGCTTTTGCCCTGAATGAGCCGCGGCTGCTTGGCAAGGTGGAAGCTGCCTTGCACCGACACCGGCCGAGAGGT
>JALSGI010000895.1 GCA_026982835.1 Planctomycetota bacterium
GTTCTACCGCTGGCTGGCCCGGCAACTGCCCGGCGATCTGAAACCCCCAGCCGCTCCCGGCGACGACGCGGCCACCTGGCACGCCCACGGAACCTGGGTCGTAGCCACCGACACCGTGGTCCAGGACGTGGATTTCCGGCTCCCCCCAGCCACGCCCCGGCAAGTGGGGCACAAGGCCCTGGCCGTCAATCTCTCGGACCTGGCCGCCATGGGCGCCCGGCCCTTCGGCTGCCTGGTCTCGCTGGTCCTGCCGCGGCACCAGGCCCTTCCCCTGGCCCAAGAGGTGCAACAGGGAGTGCTCCACCTGGCCCAGCAACATCAGCTACGCCTGCTCGGCGGGGACCTGACCACCTGGGAAGGCAAGCTGGTGGTGACCGTCACCGTGCTGGGACAATTGCCCGATGGAGAACAGCCCTGGTCCCGAAGTGGCGCCCAGCCCGGCGATGTGCTGCTGGTCAGCGGCCCGTTGGGGGGCAGCATCCTGGGCCGTCATCTGGAACCTCCGCTGCGAGTCTCCCAGGCCCTGCAACTGCGACAAGTGGTCCAGGTGCATGCGGCCATCGACATCAGCGACGGCCTGGTGCTGGACCTGTGGCGGTTGTGCCAGGCAAGCGGCTGCGGAGCGGTGCTGGAGTTGCAGGAGGTGCCCGTGCACCCGGATGCCCACCGCCTGGCCCAGCAGCAGCCCGAGCAAGGCTCCGCCCTCCAGCATGCCCTCTACGACGGCGAGGATTTCGAGCTCCTGGTGGCCGTGGGAGCCGAAGAAGCCGCACGGCTGCACCGGCAAGCCGAAGCCGCCACAAACCGCTGGCACCGCATCGGCACCATCACCTCGGAACCGAAGCTGCTGGCCCGGGACCAGCATGGCCGCCTGCAGGAGCTGGAAATCCGCGGCTACGAGCACTAGCTCTCTTCCCCGCCCGCTGCGGCCATGTCCCGGGGAGTCCCCCTTGGGCGGCCTGCCCGCCGACCTTGAGCCCCCCTTACCGATCCACTACACTTGGGGGGCTTTCCGGGAAAGTGGCGCTTTTCCCTTAGTGGAACATAACTTACGACTTGCTCTCATCCGCACGGTGTCGATGTCCGGCCGCTCCAAGCGCAAAAGCACGGAACCGGCATCTGCCAAGTCGGTTCCCCAGGCGGTGGTCAGCCGCCTGAGTTATTATCTGCGCGAGCTGCAGCACCTGCTGCGGCAGGGCGTGCAGACGATCAGCTCCAGCCAGTTGGGCCAGCGGCTGGGCTTTACCGACGCCCAGGTGCGGAAAGACTTAGCCTATTTTGGCCAGTTTGGCTATCCGGGCATCGGTTACCGCTGCCAGGAGCTGGCTGAGGCCATCCGACGCATCCTGGGTACCGACCAGCAGTGGGCGGTGGCCCTGGTGGGGGTGGGGCACCTGGGGCAAGCCCTGTTGGGCTACAAGGGCTTCACCCAGCAAGGGTTTGTCTTCCACGCCGCCTTCGACGTCAATCCCCGGGTGATCGGCAAGCAGATCGAAGGCATTCCCATCTACTCTCTGGACCGCTTGCCCGAGGTGATCCGATCTCATAAGATACGCTTGGGGATCATCGCTGTTCCAGCTTCGGCCGCCCAGGGCGTGGCAGATCGGCTGGTGGAAGCGGGAATCCAGGGCATCTTGAACTTCGCCCCGGTGACGATTACCGTGCCACCGCAGGTCAGCCTCGTCGGCGTGGACTTGGCCATGGAGTTGGAACAGTTGTCCTTTTCGGTTCTGCACCGCCAGCAGGACGCTGGCAAGTAGACCCCCCCGGGGCCGGCAAGGTTTGCTGTGGACCGGCCCTGGAGTTTCCGATATTTTCCCACGCAGCAAATCCCGGTTGCCCCCGGCAACCAGAGCTTACCCGGTGGTGTAATTGGTAACACTAGGGATTTTGGTTCCCTCGTTCCAGGTTCGAGTCCTGGCCGGGTAGCTAAGCAATTGCAAAATAAAGAGTTGCGAAACAAATCCCTGTGGAACCAAGCCAACTTGCGCCTCCTGGGCCAAGTCGGCTTGTCGTACCGGTTTTCTGCCTGAAAACCAACATCTCATACCACCTTCACCCAACCGATGCACTCCAGTTCTTCTTCTTTCTCGGGGGTCATCGGTTGGCTACTGGTGGCCGGTGTGGGCGGATGAGGATGAGCCTCCATAAACTCGGCAAGCCGCGCTGGCCATTGCTCGGTCGGTAGTGAAGTGCGCCCCCTCCACAACCGGCGCAGTTCTTTCAGGTCCGGCCCGGCCAGGGCGCGAGCCTCAAAGTACTCCAGCAGCCGGTTCCGTTCTGCGGAGGGGGGAAGGGCATGGAGCCAGTTGACGATCTGCCGCTGAGGGGACGGAAGGGTATCCAGGGC
>JALSGI010000896.1 GCA_026982835.1 Planctomycetota bacterium
CGCCGGCTTCGTACGTGTTTAGCCAGCTAGCACATTGTTGGTTCGATGCTTCCGTACGAGGCGGAAATAAGCGTTTATTCTTGCAAACGGCGAGCCGCTGGCTTTAGCCAGCGGAGAAAAAACGCAATGCGCTCATTCGGCTCTCCCCGGGCTGAAGCCCGGGGCTCGCCGAGGCAAGAATGAAAATTAACACGGACTCTCACGCCCAGCGAGCCGGGAGCGTAAGCTCCCGGAGGTGGCAGGGCCACCACACCAGCACGTTTGCCCCCGGCAAGCAAAGTGGGATAATGACTGGCGGACCTCCGAGGCGGCCATACGGCAGGATCCCAGGGGAGGGCCGATCGTGAACCGCACCGAGGCAAGCCGGCCGTTGTGGTTTCTGCGCGACGAGTGGGGCCAGGTGGAAGGCCCTCTTTCCAAGGTGGAGCTGGACCGCCTGGTGGTGTGCGGTCAGGTGGACAAGACCTACCAGATCCGCCACACGTCGCAACAGGCGTGGCTTCCCCTGGCGGAGCTTTTCCCGGAACTTCTCACCGGCTCCGTGCTGCGAGTGGACGAGCTGCTGCAACTACGTCGAGAGATGCTGGGCATCGCAGAAGCCGGGCCGTTTGACCTCCTGCGGCCCTCTTCCCAGGAGGGCCGAAACTTGTCCGAAGAAAATCTCCCCCGGCTGGATCAGGAGGTGTACCGGCTGCTCAAATCCTGGTCCCGCTGGACCACCCTCACGGCCATCGCCATGATCGCCGTGTTTCTGCTGCCGCTTGCTTGTTATCCGTATGGTTTTCCGGGGCTGTGGCCCGCGATAATCCTGTTTCCGGCGGCTTTCGGGATAGCCATTCGCTTGGGGGCCGCCGGCAGTCGGATGGAGCGATTTCTCCACACTGGAAAAGCGATCCTCCTGGTGGAAGCCTTCCAATGGCACCGCCGAGCCTGGAAAGCGGCCACTTGGGCCTGCGGGTTGTTGCTGCTGGTGTTGTTGCCCTTGCTATTGGCCAACATGACGATACCAACCCCCCTCCGGCTGCCGTAAGCCCCGGTGTTGCGAAAAAGGACTGCCCATGAATCCATCCACCACGGCTTCCGTCGAACGCCCACCCCTGGAGGCGCTGGAGGAGCTGATGCGAACCCTCGTGTGGTTGCAGGTGTTCTCGTGGGGGTTGCTGGCGGCCACGGCCACCAGCACCATCCGCCCCCTGTGGCAATTGACCATGTTGATCTCCTGGAGGGTGCAAGGGGGTGAGGAGCCTCCTCAACTACTGGCGTTGGGTTGCCTTGGCTGGTTTGTGTTTCTGCTGCCTACGGCAGGTTTGGTGTGGATGTGGGTCTATCAGCTTCGTTACAAGCGGGCGCTTCTTCGCTTTTGTTGGCATCTGACCCACGAAAGCTGGCTCGAAGCGCTGGTGGCCCAGCGGGCGTTTTTTCGCGTGGCGTCCTGGGCCGCTCCTGTGGTGCTGCTTTTCGCCCAAGGAGTGATCGTGGAGTTTGCCCTCAAGTTTTTCTCGAGGTGATGCTTTCCGCTGGTGGTTTCTCCTACGGGATAAGCGACATGACGGAGTCATCCAAATCGCCCGCTGAGGCCCCCGCTCCTTGGGAGCGCTCCCCGGAGGAAGGTGCCCTGACCGCCGATCGGCTCCCCGAGCTGAACGCCTCGGTGCACCACATGCTGCAACGCACAGAGTTGTGGATGTGGTTGCTCGTCGCAGGGCTGTCGATCGGGGGCACGATCATCACGCTGGTTGTGCTTGAAGGGTGGAACCGGGCGGAGGCGCTGCCTCCGCAGGCGGCCCCCCGAACCCCGCTGATCTTGTCTTGCCCCCCTCACGGGCAGGAAGAGTTGCCTCCGCAGGCGGCTCCCCCGCCAAGACTCTGGCCGGTGCTGCTCTTGGGCGGGGCAAGCTGCCTGGCAGGCGCGGTGGTGCTGGCACGCTGCGCGTTGGCCCTGCGGGCGTTTTGCCGCAATGAGTCCCCCGGGGAGTTGGAGCGGATGTTCCGCTTCCAGTTCCACTTCTGGCAGGTGGGGGTGTTCGGCTCGCTGATGCTGCTTGTCGGCACGGCGATGGTGATTGCGGTGCAAGTAGTAGTGAAGCTAGGCTTATGATGGAAAGGAAAAAACGCACAAGAGATCCTTCGATGGCTGTCCCCGAAAGCTCTTCCCCGCCGCGGCTTCCGCCAGGGGCACTCCCCTGGCTGCAAGGCACCGCCTCGTGCCTGCGGTTGGTGGGGCTGCTGTTTGCCATTGCCGGGGTGCTCTGGGCGGGACTGATCCTAGTGCTGCTAGGGCATGTGGAAGAAGTGTTTTTCCGGGACGTGTTCGGGCTGCGGGAGTATTTCGGCGCCCTCTGCTTGTTGCTCATTCCGCTGTTGCTGACGGCCGCCACGGCCTGGCAGGGAAGCAAGCGGATCGAGCAGTTTCTCAAACAGCCCGACCAGGATCGCTTTTTTCTGTTACTTGCCTGGCAGCGTTGGTTCTACTACTACCTGACGCTGCTTGTGCTCGTGCTGGCCCTGCTGGCCCTGATGTGGGTGGCCGCATCCCCCCTGTAAGCCAGGCTGCCCGGAACGGAACAAGCTTCGGCGTGACAATTCCGCCGCCGTGGGGTTAAATAATAAGCACACATGGCACCTACCGGCCGGCCGCCGGCTTCAGCCAGCGGAGAAAAGAACGGCGAGCCGGGAGCGTAAGCTCCCGGAGACGATAAGAAAGCGGCGCATGATTGCCGTGCACTCCGTGGGCTTACGCCCACGGCTCGCGGCTGCAAGAACTGGCGCCAGCGGCAATACAACCGCGTGCTGACGCACGCGGCTCGCCGGAGAAGCACCGACTCGTTTTTGCTCTGGAAACGCTCCGTCTTATGCCAGCACGCTAAACACGTACAAAGCCCGGGGCTCACCGGCGCAAGCACCGAAACCAACCCCGCCACACCACACGCCACTGGGAGCGATTGCACCGCCATGACCTGCCAACTGCTGCGTGTTCTGGTTGGGCTTCTTCTGTGCCTGGGATGCGTTTTGACCGCTTCGGCGTTGCCGGGCCAGGAGCCCGCTTCCCGGCAAGACCTTCCCGACCCCTCGCCGGTGGACCTGTGGCTTACCGCCTCCGGCACGCGCGCGGCGGTGGCCTGCTGGCACACCGGCACCGTGGCCCTGGTGGAGTTGCCTGCGGGCAAGGTGCTGCACCGGCATGCTGCGGGCCGCCGCACGGCCGCTGTGTGGATCAGCCCTGCGGGGGACGAAGTGCTGGCTACAGCCATGTACTCCGGCACGCTGCACCGCTTCCGCGTGCAGCAGGACCACCTGGTGCCTGCCGGGGTGCTCCGTTTGGGCTTCGGGCCGCGAGGGCTGGCCGTCGATCCTCGCCGCCGCCTGGCCTACGTGGCCTTGGAGACCGGGGCGGCGGTGGCCGTGGTGGACCTGGACCGCTGGCAGGTGCTGCGCACCGTGAGCGTGGGGCCCTGGCCCCGGTGGCTGGCACTTGTCCCCGATGGCAACACGCTGGCCGTGGGCTGTAGCGGCTCGCGGCGCGTGGTGGTGCTGGATGTGCCCGCGGGCAAAGAACGCTTCTCGGTGCTGTTCGAGGGTATCAACTGCGGCATGATGGAGGTGGATCGCCGCGGCCGGTTCGTCTATGCCCCCTGGATGGTCTATCGGCAAAACCCCATCACCCCGGGCAACATCCGCCAGGGCTGGGTGCTGGCCAGTCGGCTGGGCCGGGTGCGGCTGGACCAGAAGAAACGCCGCCAGGTGCTCTCGCTGGACGAGCGGGGCAAGGCGGTGGCCGATCCGCACGGTGTGGCCCTGGACCCGCAAGAGCGGTGGATCGTCTGCACCAGCTCGGGCACGGGGGAGCTGCTCGTGTTCCGCAACGAGGATTTACCCTTTGGGCGTTTTTCCGGCCAGGGCGATCACATCGACCCGGCCCTGGCCCGCAACCCCGACCGCTTCTATCGGCTCGCCTTGGGCGGTCGCCCGCTGGCCGTGCGTTTTTTGCCCTCGGGGCACAAGGTGGTGGTGGCCAACTACCTGCTAAACGCCTTGCAGGTGGTGGACCTGCAACAGCGTCGCGTGGTGCGGAGCGTCGCCTTGGGCGGGCCGTCGGCCCCTTCGCCGATTCGCCGCGGCGAGGCCATCTTCTACGACGCCCGGCGCTCGCTGGACCAATGGTACAGCTGCCACAGTTGCCACTACGAAGGGGGCACCAACGCCGTGACGATGGACACCCGCAACGACGGCACCAATCGCACGTTCAAGACGGTGCTGCCGCTGTTCCACCTGGACAAAACGCCCCCCTGGACCTGGCACGGCTGGCAGCAGGACCTGCAGGCGGCCATGCACAAGTCGCTCACCGACACGATGCAGGGGCCGCGGCCTCGGCCCCAGGACGTGGATGACCTGCTGGCCTACCTGCGGTGGCTCCAGCCGCCGCCCAACCCCTACCGGCCGCAGCTGGCCGCCGGCCCGGCGGCCCAACGCGGACGCAAACTCTTCTTCGGCAAGGCCGGCTGTGCCGAGTGTCACCGCGGCCCCTTCTACACCGACGGGGAGATTCACGACGTGGGCACCGGCAGCCCCAAGGACGCCTATTCCGGCTACAATACACCTACGCTGCGCGGCGTTTACCTGCGGGTGCGGCTGATGCACCACGGGCGTGCCCGCTCGCTGGAGCAAGTGCTCACGGAACATCATCGCGTGGAGGAGGTCAGCGGCGGGGAGCCGCTTTCGCCGCAAGAGGTGGCCGACCTGGTGGCCTTTTTGAAGACGCTTTAGCCGGCCGCTGGGGTTTTCCTGCCACCGAGACGTGCCGGCCGGGAGGGTATGATGGACAGTACCCTTTGTGGCTTCTATACTGGGGCACGGTTTCGGATTCGGCACGAGGGCTGTCTGCCAGGGTGGTTCTAGCGCCGATGAGACATTTGGTTTTGGCTCTTGTTTGGGTTTCTGGAGTTGTTTTCTCTGTTGAGGTTGTCCGCAGGGGCCGGGGTTCTTCTTCAGCCGGACGGCTCCAGCAGAGCACGTCAGGAGCAGTTCATGCAGCGACTTTTCTTCTCCCTTGGATGCTATGTGGTCCTGGTCGCCCTGGGCGGCGGGTGCGAGCAAGAAGCCCCTCCGAGTAAAAAAGAGGTCGTTCGCCCGGTAAAAATCCACCAGATCGGCTCACTTGCCCCCGAGGCGGTGGTCGAGTATCCCGGCACAATCAAGGCCCATCAGACGGCCGAGCTGGGGTTTGAAGTACCGGGGCGCGTGATCGAGTTCCTGGTGGAGGAAGGGGACGAAGTGAAACAGGGCCAACTGCTGGCTCGGCTCGACCCCCGCGACTACGAGGCCCAACTGCGCGTGGCCCAGGCCAACCTGGAAAAAGCCCAGGCCGATCTGCGGCGCAACGAGAACATCTTCAAGGAAGACCCTGGGGCCATTTCTCAGGACGAAATCGAAAAGACGCGCCGCGCCGTGAAGGTGAGCCAGGCCCAGCTCGATATCGCCAAAAAGGCCCTGGCCGACACGCGGCTTACAGCCCCCTTCGACGGCGTGGTGGCCCGCAAGCTGGTCGAAGACTACGCCAACGTGCTGGCCAAACAGCGGGTACTGATTCTGCACGATCTTTCGCAGTTGGAGATCGACGTGGCGGTGCCGGAGCGGGACGTGGTGCATCGGGCGGCCCAGGTGGACAAAAAGAAATGGACCGAACAGTTGCAACCGCTGGTGCTTGTGAGTGCCTTGCCGGGTCGGAAGTTTCCGGCTCGCATCAAGGAGTTCGCCATGACGGCCGACCCGGTCACCCGCACCTTCTCGCTCACGCTGGCCTTCGACCCGCCCACCGATGTAACCATCCTGCCGGGGATGACGGCCCGGGTGCGGATCGTCGTCGATCCCGACGCGGCCTTTTCCGTGCCCGTGTCGGCCGTGAGCGCCGACCCGGACAAACGCCCCTGGGTGTGGAAAGTGGACCCGCAGTCGATGCAAGTTTCCAAGTGCTACGTGAAGCTGGGGCCCTTGACCCGGCGGCGTGTGCTGCTGCTGGAGGGCGTCAAGAAGGGGGACCTGATCGCCGTCTCCGGCGTGCGGCTGCTACGGCCCGGGATGAAAGTGCGCCGCTTCCGGCTCCCTTCGGAAACCAAAGAGGCTGAGACAAAAGAACAAAAGTAAAACATTCGCTTATGAACCTTGCCGAGCTGGCCATCCGCAACAAGGTAACCACGCTGGTGCTGTCGGCCGTGTTCTTCGTCGGCGGCATCGTCTCCTTCCAGCGCCTCTCCCGGCTGGAAGACCCGGAGTTCACCATCAAGGAGGCCCTGGTGGTGACGCCTTATCCCGGGGCCAGCGCCGAGGAAGTGGAGCGGGAAGTCTCCAACAAGATCGAGATGGCCGTGCAGCAGTTGGGACAGCTCAAGGAGGTGGAGTCCTACAGCACCCGCGGGCTTTCCACCGTCACGGTGCGGATCAAGGACCAGTACGACAAGCACTCGCTGCCGCAGGTGTGGGACGAGCTGCGACGCAAAGTGGGCGACATGCAGGGCCAGTTGCCGCCCGGGGCGGGGCCTTCGGTCGTCCAGGACGACTACGGCGACGTGTGGGGCATTTTTCTGGCCATCTACGGGGACGAATACACTCCGGCCGAGCTGTACGAAGTGGCCAAGATGCTGCGCCGCGAGCTGTTGTTGGTGCGGGACGTGGCCAAGGTGGAGTTCTGGGGACAGCGGCAGGAGTGCCTCTACGTGATCCCGGACCGCGATCGCATGTCGCAACTGGGTATCCATCCCCGGCAAATCCTGGACAAGCTGCGGGACAAGAACCTGGTGGCCGACGCGGGCCGGGCGCGTGTGGGCTCGCAGTTCCTGGCCATCGCTCCTACGGGTGAGTTCCAAAGTGTCAAAGACATCGAGGACCTGCTCATCCTGGGCAGCCGGTCCGGCCAGGCCATCTACCTGCGCGATGTGGCCGACGTGCGGCGCGGCTACCTGGAACCCCCGCCCAAGGTGATGCTCTACGACGGTCACCCAGCTCTGGGACTGGGCATCGCCACCGTCAAAGGGGGGAACGTGGTGGAGATGGGCGAGGCGGTGGAGCGACGCATCCGCCAACTGGAGGAGCGCATCCCGCTTGGCGTCCACTTCGGCATTATCTCGTTGCAATCCGCGGCCGTGACCAAGGCCATCGACGGCTTCCTGGTCAACCTGATCGAAGCCGTGGTGATCGTCATCGTGGTGCTGATGGTGTTCATGGGGCTGCGCAGCGCGCTGATCATCGGCGCCATCCTGGCCCTGACCATCCTCTCCACGTTCATCTTCATGGGCCCGTGGAACGTGGCCCTGGAACGCATCTCGCTGGGGGCGCTGGTGATTGCCCTGGGCATGCTGGTCGATAACGCCATCGTGGTGGTCGATGGCGTGCTGTCGCGCACCCAGGAAGGCGAAGAGGCCGAGGAAGCGGCCAAGGCCGTGGTGGGCCAGCAGGCCATGCCGCTGCTGGGAGCCACGGCCGTGGCCATTTTGGCCTTTGGGGCCATCGGGCTGTCGCAAGACGCCACCGGCGAATTCTGCCGCTCGCTGTTCCAGGTAGTGCTGCTCTCCTTGGGCCTGAGCTGGCTTACCGGGATGACCGTCACGCCGCTTTTGTGCGTGATGTTCCTGCGGCCCAAGCCCGCCGGAGACGAGGCAAAGCAAAACGACCCGCCCCGCCGCGATCCCTACCGCGGCGTGATCTACGCGCTGTATCGCCGGCTGCTGCTGGTGTCGATCCGCTTTCGCTTCGTAACCGTGCTGGTGGTGCTGGGGGGGTTCGCCGCCTCGCTGTGGGCGTTTCAGTTTGTGGATCGTAGCTTCTTTCCCGATTCGACCCGGCCCCAGTTCCTCGTCGATGTGTGGCTGCCCCAGGGCACGCACATCGACCACACGGTAAGTGTGGCCCGCGAAATAAGCGACTACCTGGCCCAACTGGAAGGAACCACGCACGTGACCACGCTGGCCGGGGCCGGGGCGCTGCGATTCCTGGTCACTTACGCCCCGGAAAAGCAGAACAGCGCTTACGTGCAGTTCCTGGT
>JALSGI010000897.1 GCA_026982835.1 Planctomycetota bacterium
TCCAGCAGCACCTGCTCGCGCTCTTCGCGCTGGCTGCCGCCGATGATCTCGCCCACCCGGGGCACCAGCACGTCCATGGCCCGCACCGTCCGCCCATCGTCGTTGACACGCATGTAGAACGGTTTGATCTGCCGCGGGTAGTCGAACAGGATCACCGGTCGGCGGAAGTGCTCCTCGGTCAGGTAGCGTTCGTGTTCGGATTGCAGGTCGGCCCCCCAGCTTACGGGAAACTCGAACCGGCGGCCGCTTTTTTGCAGAATCTCAATCGCCTCGCCGTAGGGGAGCCGCACGAACTCCCCCTCGATGATCCCCTGCAAGGTGTCGATCACCTGCTTGTCGATCCAGCGGGCAAAGAAGGCCATGTCCTCGGCCGATTCCTCCAGCACCGCCCGGAACAGCTCCTTGAGGAACTCCTCGGCCAGTTGCATGTTGTCCTCCAGCTCATAAAAGGCCATCTCCGGCTCGACCATCCAGAACTCGGCCAGGTGGCGGGAGGTGTTGGAGTTCTCGGCCCGAAACGTCGGACCAAAAGTGTAAACCTTGCCCAGGGCGCAGGCGTAGGTCTCCGCCTCCAGTTGGCCGCTTACGGTGAGGTAGGTGGCCCGATGGAAAAAGTCCTGCCCGAAGTCCACCTGGCCGTTTTTCCGGGGCACGCGGGCCAGGTCCAGCGTGGTCACACGGAACAGTTGCCCGGCCCCCTCGCAATCGCTGGCCGTGATGATGGGCGTATGCACATAGTAAAACCCCCGCTGCTGGAAGAAGCGGTGGATGGCAAAACAGAGGGTGTTTCGCACCCGGGCCACTGCCCCCAGCGTGTTGGTCCGGGGGCGCAGGTGGGCCCACTGCCGCAGCTTCTCGAAACTGTGGCGTTTCTTTTGCAGGGGGTACTTTTGCGGATCGGCCCAGCCATAGACGTGCACCCGCTGGGCCACCAGCTCGGTGGCCTGTTCGCGTCCCTGGCTGGGTTGGATCTGGCCCCAGACGGCCACGCTGCACCCGGGCCCCAGGCGGCGCACTTCCGCGTCGTAGTTTTCCAGCTCCCGGGGGGCGATCACCTGCAAGTTGGCCAGGCAGGAACCGTCGTTCAGCTCCACGAAGCTGAAGCCCGCCTTGGAGTCCCGCCGCGTGCGCACCCAGCCGCGCACGCAGGCGGTGCGGCCGATCGCCTCGGGGTGCCGGGCCTGGGCCACCGAAAGCACTTCCGCCGTGCTGATGCTTCCTTCCGGCATGGCTGCTCCTGTGGATGTGCAAGAAAGGGCCAAGCGGAACCGTTCAAGCAAAGATTGCCGTTCTCTTTTTCCATTAAACGGAAACTTCCCGCCGGGGAACAGTCGGGATGTGGCGGGAGGGAGCTTGGAGGCGCGGCGAGCCGGGAGCACGAGCTCCCGGTTGTTGCAACCAAACATAGCCGCTGTCGGTTCAACAACCGCACGCTCACGCATGTGGCTCGCCAGAGCTTCCGCCCCCTGCAAGAGCAAGCGTCGATTTTTGCACACCACGGCGAGCCGGGATCGCAAGCCGCAGGTGGGTAGCGTCCGACTCCGTGCATAGACGTGCGAGGCGCTGGCTCCTCGCGTTTCCTGGCCCTTCCGGTGGAGGAACGAGTCCTGAGAGGCAAGGTTCTAGTAGTCGATGTGCCACAGCCGTCGCCACAGTTTCCCAATAGGGCCGAAAGAGCGCGGCACACCCACTTCGCCCACCGGGGCCGGAGAGAGATAATTCTCCTGCACATTGGGCGGAATCCCCGGCACGCCCGGCACCGGCTGCCAAGGCCCACGGATGTAGTAAACCCCCAATTGCCGCGTATCGTGCGGCCAGTAAGGCACGGGACGGAAGCGCTGAAACTGCTCGTTGGGCGCTCCGCCGCTGGGACCCTGGTACTGGGCATAAATGGGCACGATCTGCGTCGCGCCGATCCCCCGGCCCCACACGGTCTGCCAGGTGGCCACCGGGGGCACCACCACGGGCACGGGTCGGCCCCAGAGCACGTCGGCATAGCCGGCGTGCCACTGGCGGTTGTAGGGATACACAGCCACGGTTTCTTCGGCGGCTTGTTCTTCGCCGGCGGCTTTGTCCGCTGCGCTTTCCTTGCTGGTTTTTTGCTGGGCCAGGCCGACGCCCGGGCCACCCAACACTACCGCGGCGATCAACCATCCCAAGATAAACCGACGCATGATGGGGTTCCTTCGTCCTGGATGACAACAGGGGGTTGGGTTCGCAAACAAGCAGGAGGTCCGGACAACCCTGCTCCGAACTTTTACTGATGAATCACCCATGTGACCGTGTAACCGCCGGAGGCATGGTTGCGGATATACACGTTCATGTGCGGGTACAGATACTCATGGGGAGCCAACGCCCCGTAGGTGATGTAGGTATAGCCCACATAAGGCGGCACGGGCCGGGGGGCCAGGTAGAGTCGGGCGGGCCATCCACCGGCGGCCTGGGCCGGGTAATAATAGTTGTAGGGGACCGGAGCATCCATCACCGGCTGGGGAGCCCGATGGGACCGGTTCGGCTCTCCGGCCCAAGTGGTTCCGACCACCAGGACCACTGCGGCGGCGGCGAAGATGAGCGTGCGAAGCATGCTTGGACTCCTCGTTGGAAGGTTTGGTCTGCGCCGGGAAGCTATGGTTGCCGCGG
>JALSGI010000898.1 GCA_026982835.1 Planctomycetota bacterium
CCTGGGGCGCCGCGGTTGGCTCTCCCCAAAGGGGGGGAAGTGTGGCCGGGCTTTCCCAGGGGCCCGTACCACCCATACTCCCCGTTGATCCTATTCGGCCGGAGTTTCCTTGTGCACACAACCGATTGTCCCGACCACAGACCGGTTTGTACGCGATGGTCCGGTCGTAACGAAAACTCCGCTGGGAGCGGCCCGGCAGAGCCGCTATAATCCCCCCAAGTCCCGTAACCCTCATGGTTTATCCCCCTGGCTCCGGATAGCCCCGACCCGGAACAGGCTATCCCGGGAACGGAAGCCCCCAACCCCCCAAGCGTTCATCCGCCCATGAGCACCACCAAGAGAAGACGCCGCCGCTCGGCCGAGCAACTAGCCGCCCAGGGACGCGATATTTCCGTAAGCGAATTCTTTGCCAAGAACCGCCACTTGCTGGGGTTCGACAACCCCCGCAAGGCCCTGCTCACCACGGTCAAGGAGGCCGTGGACAACTCGCTGGACGCCTGCGAGGAGGCCGGCATCTTGCCCGAGCTGTGGGTGCAGATCGAGTCCCTGGGCACGAACCGCTACCGGGTGAGCGTGCAGGACAACGGCCCGGGCATCCTCAAAAAACAAATCCCCCTGGTCTTCGGCAAGCTGCTCTACGGCTCGAAGTTCCACCGGCTGCGGATGAGCCGCGGGCAGCAGGGCATCGGCATCTCCGCCGCCGGCATGTACGGCATGCTCACCACCGGCAAGCCGGTCAAGATCATTTCCAAGACCGGGCCGCGCCGACCGGCCCACTACTACGAAATCCAGATCGACACCCGCAAAAACAAGCCTGAAATCCTCAACGGCCGCGGCCAAGGGGTGGACATCCCCCCCGGGGAAAAAGGCCGCCAGTACATGCAGCAGCACGGCATCCACTGGGAAGAGGTGCCGCACGGCACGCGGGTCACCATCGAGCTGGAAGCCCGCTACCAGCGCGGACGCGGTAGCGTGGAGGAATACCTGGAACAAACGGCCATCGCCAACCCGCACGTGACGATCCACTACACCGACCCCGAGGGGCAGACACGCACCATCCCCCGCTCGGCCGACGTGTTGCCTCCGGAGCCCAAGGAGATCAAGCCGCACCCCTACGGGGTGGAGCTGGGCATGCTCTCCACCATGCTCAAGCAGAGCCGCCAGAGGACGCTGAGCCAGTTCCTCACGCAGTCGTTCTCCCGCGTCAGTGCCAACGTGGCCAAGCGTATCTGCCAGGAGGCGGGGCTTTCCACCCGGGCCCGGCCCGGGCGGATCGGACGCCACGAAGCCGAGCGGCTCTATGAGGCCATTCAGCAGACGCGCATCCAGGCTCCGGCCACCGACTGCCTGGCCCCCATCGGCGAGCAACTGCTGCTCAAAGGACTGCACCACATCGTGCCCGGGGAGTTCTACGCCGCCCACACGCGCCCTCCGGCCGTGTATCGCGGCAATCCCTTCCAGATCGAGGTGGCCTTGGCCTACGGCGGCCAGGCCCCCACACGGAAAGTCTCCCGCGAGCTGCTCGTGGAGCTGCTCCAGGAAAGCGACGCCCGCACCTTGCGGCAGTTTCTCATCCACACCTTCAACGGCATCGGGGCCGACGGGGCCGAACGCATCCTCAAGGCCAGCGGCCTGGGCGTGCGCAAGGTGCCGGCCAAGCTGCGCAAAAACGAAATCGATAAGCTGCACCAGGCCATGCAGCATGTGAACCCCGACGAGGGCCAGACGATGACCCTCCTCCGCTACGCCAACCGTGTGCCCTTGCAGTTCCAGCAGGCCGCCTGTGCCATCACCCAGGCAGTGTGCAATGTCAACTGGCGCAGCTACGGGCTGTCGCACTCTCGCGGCTCGCTTCCGGCCGGGCCGGTCACCGTGGTGGTGCACGTGGCCAGCGTGTGGGTCCCCTTTACCAGCGAGTCGAAGGAGGCCATCGCCCCCTATCCGGAAATCCTCCGCGAGCTGCGGCTGGCCCTGCAGGCGGTGGGTCGCAAGTTGGGGCTTTACCTGCGTCGCCGCGCTCGGGTCAAGCAGCAGGAGGACCGCCGCAACTTGTTCCTCCGCTACCTGGACGAGGTGGCCACGGCCGTGAGCATCATCGATAACACCGACAAAGAGGAGCTGTACCAGATGCTCCTGCATGTGGCCAAGCGGAAGACGGCCGAGGCGGACATGAAAGTGGATCGC
The DNA here is from genome assembly GCA_026982835.1 of Planctomycetota bacterium. Taxonomy (GTDB): domain Bacteria; phylum Planctomycetota; class Planctomycetia; order Pirellulales; family S012-138; genus S012-138. The sequence goes on from JALSGI010000898.1 coordinate 2,185, forward strand.
CGCGGCCGCCTGGTCAACCCCGAAGAAGAGCTCGAAGACGAAAGCGTGCTGATCGTCGAGGACCGGCCGGAGCTTTGGATCACCCGCGGTGCCAACGGCCACCCGCAGGAACAAGCGGCAGCCCCGTAGCGGCTCGTGGCGTCAACGAACCGGCTGCGTTCCAGAGTGGCCACCGCATTTGTTCCGGCCAGCGGCGCGCGTTAGCACGCGGTTGTATGGAACCGTGTCGGTTGTTGCTCTGCGGGAAGCAACCGGGAGCTTACGCTCCCGGCTCGCCGCGCAATGTGCGTAGCGACGCTTGTTCTTGTGTTGGCGAGCCCCGGACTTCGTACGTGTTTAGCGTGCCAGCACAAAATGGAGCATTTCCAGTGCAAAAGAGTAGATTTTTGTCCGGCGAGCCCCGGACTTCAGTCCGGGGAGAGCCGGATAAGTGCATTGCGTTATTTTTCTCCGCTGGCTGAAGATGCGCGGCTCGCCAGAGGCATTATTTGAAAGATTTGCCGGAGAGCGCCCCCGGCCTCTTGAACCCGACCCGGGTGGCTTGTTACCCTCTTGCGGAAAGCAGCCGCAGCCCGCAAGCCCTTCGGAGTAACGCGCCGATGCCCCCTGTAAGCCGCTCAGCCGCCGGACTGCGCCCAGGCCGATTCTTCGGGCGTTTTGCGCATGGCTTGGCTCCCCCGGCTCCGAGCCGGAGGTTCGGCCTGATGTCCGTTTCCGTGTGATCGTCCCCGGAACCGTCTTCCCCTCTGGAATCCCCTAGCCGCACAACAGGAGAATACTGCGCCGTGCCCAAGCGCGAGGACATCCAGCGGATCCTGATTATCGGCTCTGGACCCATTGTGATTGGCCAGGCCTGCGAGTTCGACTACTCGGGCACCCAGGCCTGCAAGGCGCTGCGTGAAGAGGGCTACGAGGTGGTGCTGGTCAACTCCAACCCGGCCACCATCATGACCGATCCCGGCATGGCCGACCGCACTTACATCGAGCCGCTTCACTGGGAAGTGGTGGCCAAAATTATCGAGCAAGAACGGCCCGACGCCCTGCTGCCCACCCTGGGCGGCCAGACCGGCTTGAACCTGGCCATGGACCTGTGGCGGCACGGCGTACTGGAACAGCACGGCGTGGAGATGATCGGCGCCCGGCCCGAGGTAATCGAAAAAGCCGAAAGCCGCGAACGGTTCCAAGAGGCGATGCGGCAAATCGGGCTGGAGGTGTGCCGCGGGGAGGTGGTCGGCTCGCTGGAAGAAGCCCGGCGGGTGCTGGAGGAGGTGGGCCTGCCGGCCATCGTCCGCCCCAGCTACACCCTGGGGGGGAGCGGCTCGGCGGTGGCCTACAACCGGGCGGAGTTCGACGAGCTGGTGCGTCGCGGGCTGGAGCAGTCGCCGGTGCACCGCGTGCTGATCGAGGAGTCGATCCTGGGCTGGAAAGAGTTCGAGATGGAGGTGATGCGCGACCGGGCCGACAACGTGGTCATCATCTGCTCCATCGAGAACTTCGACCCGATGGGCGTCCACACCGGCGATTCGATCACCGTGGCCCCAGCCCAGACGCTCACCGACAAGGAATACCAGCGGATGCGCGACGCCTCGATCGCCGTGATCCGCCAGATCGGGGTGGAAACCGGCGGCTCGAACATCCAGTTTGCCATCGATCCCCGCAGCGGGCGGATGATCGTCATCGAGATGAACCCCCGGGTGAGCCGCTCTAGCGCGTTGGCTTCCAAGGCCACCGGGTTCCCGATCGCCAAGATCGCCGCGAAGCTGGCCGTGGGCTATCGTCTGGACGAGCTGCCCAACGACATCACCCGTAAAACCGTGGCCTGCTTCGAGCCCACCATCGACTACGTGGTGGTCAAAGTGCCCCGCTTCGCCTTCGAGAAGTTCCCCGAGGCCGACGCCACGCTCACCACGCAGATGAAGAGCGTGGGCGAGACGATGGCCATCGGCCGCACGTTCAAGGAAGCGCTGCAAAAGGCCCTGCGGGGCTTGGAGGTGGGGGCCTTCGGCCTGGGCTGCGACAAGACCGACCTGTGGGGCACGCCCCAGCAGCCCGCGGAAGACGAAATCCGCGCCCGGTTGGCCACGCCGGGCGACAAGCGCATCTGGTACATCCGCTACGCGCTCAAAGCCGGCATGAGCGTGGAGCAGATCAACGAGCTGACCGGCATCGACCCCTGGTTCCTGGACCACATCGCCCAGATCGTCGAGCTGGAAGACCAACTGCGGCAAACCAACTTGCAGGAAATCTCGGATGATCTGCTGCGCAAGGCCAAGCGCTACGGGTTCTCCGACCGGCAGCTGGCCCACTTGTGGGACACCTCGGAGTTCGACGTACGCTCCGAACGCAAACGCCGCGGCATCGTGGCCACGTTCAAAGCGGTGGACACCTGTGCCGCGGAGTTCGAGGCTTACACGCCCTACTACTACTCCACCTACGAAGAAGAAGACGAAGTGCCGGAAAAGCCGCCCGGAGAGCGACGGGTGATGATCCTGGGCGGAGGGCCCAACCGCATCGGCCAGGGCATCGAGTTCGACTACTGCTGCTGTCACGCCAGCTTCGCGCTGCGGGAGCTGGGGGTGAAGTCGGTGATGGTCAACTCCAACCCGGAAACCGTCTCCACCGACTACGACACCAGCGACCTGCTGTTCTTCGAGCCGCTTACGACCGAAGACGTACTGAACATCTTCGACCGCGTGCAGCCGGACGGGGTGATCGTGCAGTTCGGCGGCCAGACGCCGCTGAACCTGGCCCGAGCCCTGGCCACCAACGGCGTGCCCATCATCGGCACCAGCGTCGATACCATCGAGGACGCCGAGGACCGGGAGAAGTTCCAGCGGCTCTTGGCTTCGCTGGGGCTGCGGCAGCCGCCAAGCGGCATTGCCCGCACCGTGGAACAAGCCCGAACCGTGGCCCAGCAGATCGGCTACCCGGTGCTGGTGCGGCCCAGCTTCGTGTTGGGGGGCCGGGCCATGGAAATCTGCTACGACCAGGGCCAGTTGATGCAGTTCGTGCAGGAGGCGTTCGCCGCCGCCCAGGGTCAGCCGGTGCTGATCGACCGATTTCTGGAAGACGCTACCGAGGTGGATGTGGACGCCGTCAGCGACGGCCAGCAGACGCTCATTGCCGGGATCATGGAACACATCGAGGAGGCGGGAGTCCACTCGGGCGACTCGGCCTGCGCCATCCCCCCCCACAGCC
>JALSGI010000899.1 GCA_026982835.1 Planctomycetota bacterium
GGCCCAGGTCCACATAGACCGCGTGGACCTCGTAACCTTGCTCCATCAACCAGGAGAGGATCACGCTGGTATCCAATCCGCCGGAGTAGGCCAACACGCAGCGCGGCATGGGCGATCCCCTGATCTTGTGTCTTCCAAGTACGAGCGAACGAATATCACCAGCGGCAAACCGTATTCTGCTCTCGGCTCGCCCCGGGGACAACCCGCCCAGCGGCTGTCAATTTGCTGCCTGGATCACGCCGGGATATAACCGAAACGGCCCGCCGGCTGGACTTTTCCCGCTGCCGACTCGCCTTGCCTCAAGTCTGCCTTCTGGTGGAACCGAGCCTTTGCTGCAGAACGAGGATCGGAAGATGCCACGGAGCAAGCGTTTTTCTACCCTGGTGCTTGTGCTTGTTGTGGTCGTGGTCGGGACGTTGGCCTTCCGCACAACGGCCCCTTCGCAGGCCACAGCATCCAAGGGACCACGCTGCGGGGTGGTGGTGCGGGCGGACGATTTCCCGTCGCTTCAGGCGGCCATCGACGCGGTGCCGGTCGAGGGGGGCATGGTGCTCTTGAGCCCCAGGCGGTACGTGATCGACCAGCCGCTTCGCATCCGACACGAGGATTTGCTACTGCAGGGGAGCGGACCCGCCTCGGTCATCGAAAAACACAACCGCCAGGGGGCTCCGGCCCTGGTGATCGAACCACCCGCCGGCTTCGTCTCCAAAACCGGCCAGAAGGAACGGCTGTGGCGGGTGGAGCTGAGCGGGCTGCGGCTGGAAGGCAACCCCAACTCGGGCCACGGCGTGGTGGTGGAAAACACCTATGGCTCGATCATCAGCAGCAACATGATCGAGGAATGCCAGGGGTGGGCCGTGGTGTTGGATCGGGACTGCTACGGCATTGCCGTTTCGGCCAACGTGCTGGCCCACCAGTTCACCGGCGGAGTGGACCTGCGCGACGCCCACGACCTGACCATCACCGGCAACACCTTCAGCGGGCAGATGCCCAAGACCCTGGCCGTGCGTGGCCGCTGCCCCCGTGTGGTGTTCACCGGCAACATCGCTACCGGCACGCCCAGCGATCACCGCCTCTTGCAACAGTCGGCACTCCAGGGAAACATCTTCCAGCAAGAATGATTTCGCACGCGCTTCCTTTCACCAGAAACCGGGACCGCAACATGAACTTCATGCTTTGCTTGAACACGGCCACCATCCAGCCGGCCTCGCTGCCGGAGAAGATCCAAGCCGCGGCCGCCGCAGGCTACCAGGCCATTGAGCTTTGGGCCCCCGACGTGCTGGAACATCTGGCCCAGGGAGGGTCGCTGGAACAACTGCGGCGCATGGTCGATGAGGCAGGGCTGGCCCGGCCCAGCATGATCCACCTGAAAGACTGGTGGAGCTGCGCCGGGGCCGGCAGCAGCCAGGACTGGGACGAAGTGCGCCGCCGCCTGGAAGTGGCTGCGGCCCTGGGTGCCCGGCACATCGTAGCCGGACCGCCCCATCAGCACGTGGACCTGGACCGCCTGGCCGAAGACTACCATCGGCTGCTGGAGGTGAGCTTGCAATACGGGGTGCCGGCTTCGCTGGAGTACCTGGGGTTTGTACCGCAGATCAACCGCCTGGAAGTGGCTTGGGACGTGTTGCAGCGGACCGACCACCCGGCGGCCACACTGGTGGTGGATACCTGGCACAACTTCCGCGGCGGCACCGATCCCGGCATGCTGGAAAAAATCCCCGCCGAGAAAATCTCCATCGTCCACTGGAACGATGCCCCGGCCCAGGTCCCCCGGGAACAACAAACCGACAACGACCGCGTGATGCCCACCGACGGCATCCTGCCGTTGGCCCAGGTGGCCCGGCAACTACAGCGCATCGGTTACCAAGGAGCCTTGTCCCTGGAGTTGTTCCATCCGGAATACTGGAAGCAGGATCCGCACGAGGTGGCCCGGCTGGGGCTGCAAAAGATGAAAGCTTCGCTGGAGCCTGGCCAAGGATAAGGGAGACACCGCCTCCAGAATCTACCGCCCACCCGAAGAAGGCGCCGGCGGGTTGAAGCCGCCGGGCGGAAGATACGGATTCGGGGCGGCCGGCGGCCTGGGAGCCGCGGCCGGAGGAGCCGCCGCGCCGGGCACTGGCAACTCCGGGGCGACCGGCCCGGACGAAGCCGGCGCGGAACCACCCGGGGAAGCCGGTGTTGCCGAAGCGGGGGCGGGCAAGCGGCCCCCATGGGCCTGGCGGCGCAGCTGCTCGGCCCGGCGAAGCACCTGCTCGGTGGGCACCACGGCCTGGGGCACCAGTTGGAACTGCACCACCCGCTCGTCCCGAATCTCCCAGGGGATCAGGTTCTCGGTGATGAAATCCAGCCCGGGATACTGGTACCACGGTGGGGGGATATACTGATAGACCGTCATCGTCTCGTAGCCGTCGCGCACCAGCTTGATCTTGCGCGTGCCGTAGTAGGTGTAGTTGAACGCCACCGGGGTGACGCCCATCTCGTAGGTGTCGTCCACGATGACCCGGGCTCCTGGGGGGTTGCTGCGCACGATGAGCCGCCGCTGCACGCAGCCGGCAAAAGCCGCCGGCAGCAAGCCCACCAGCAGCAGGAGCCAGGGGCGAAAGCGATCGAAGTACAGCCTCTGCGGCATGGGCAGGCCCTGCGACAGGAGGAGCACTGGGGATTGCAACAGGCTCCTTAGCCAAAACGGCTTCCTGGGACAAGAGCGTCTTGGGCACGAAGATTGCGTTGCCCGAAGAGTAGTGGAAAAAGCAGTCAGGCCAGGCAGTTCCTGTGGCCTAAGCGACACTGGCCGCACCGACCCAGGCAGCGGCACAAGCGGAGGGAAGCGAGCTCCGCCGGCCTGTGAGGCTTGGGCTCCAGGATCACCTGGCCCGGCTGTGCATTCTTCCACCTGGATTTACCAGAATACTCAGATACGCCATCCTTGCTGGTATATGCCAAATATACTGCTATTACACTTATCGCAGATTTTTCTTCTTTTCTTTTCAAAAACATTTCCGCGTTCATGCCAGATTGTGTGTTTTTTCCTCCGGAGGTATGCTTTGCACAGCCCGCTGTTTTCCCAGTTGGTAAAGCCTCCCCAGGAACCCAAGGCTGCAAGGTACCATCTTCCGGCAAAACAGGCTTTCTTTTCGAGCGTTTTCCCAACCGAACCACTTTGATGCTCAAGATTTGGAAAGAAACGGACTATTATGGATAAGAGACTCTGAAAAAGGAGTGCCTCGGGCTGATTCCCCGACGAGGGCCAGCTGCCATGACCCGTGCCGCCCATCATGCCGATCAGTTTTCGCTGACCCAGGCGCGCCGAATCGTTGCCGACCTGTTCCGCCACAAGCCCTGGATCTACTGGACCGATTGGCTGCTGTCGCTGCTGGTGGGTGGATTCTGCTTTACGGTGGTGCATCGCGGGCACCTGATCCGCCGTATCGAGGGGGCCTTGGGCACTGAAAGCCCCCTGGTGCATGGTGTGCTGGTGGCGGGGTTCTTCGGGGTGTCGGTGGCGGGGTTTTACCGGGCAGCGCTGTTCATTCATGAGATCGTGCACTTTCGCAAAAACTCCGTGCCCGGGTTCTCCTTCGCCTGGAACCTGCTGACGGGCATCCCGTTCCTGATGCCCTCGTTCCTCTACCGCACGCATGCCCACCATCACATGCGCAAACACTACGGCACGGCTCAGGACGGCGAATACCTCCCCCTGGCCCGCAGCCACCCTATCCACATCCTGCTCTACCTGGCCGAGAGCTTCGTTTTGCCGCCGCTGGCGGCCGCACGGTTTTTGCTGCTGACGCCGCTGACGTGGTGGGAGGGACCGCTGCGACGCTGGGTGTTCCGCCACATGTCCAGCATGGTGATCAATCCCAAGTACGTCCGCCCGGAGCCCACCCGCAAAGAGCTCCGCATCTGGCGACTTCAGGAGTTTGGTTGTTTTGTGTATGGATGGACGCTATGCGGGCTGCTGCTGGCCGGCGTGCTCCCCTGGCACTGGCTGCTTCAGGCTTACTTGACCGCCTCGGGGGTGCTGCTGCTCAATGCGGTGCGCACCCTGGGTGCCCATTACTACCGCTTCACCGGCGAAGAAGTCACCTTCCTGGACCAGTTGCTCGATTCGGTCAACTATCCCTTCAACTGGCTGCTGGGAGAGGTGTGGGCGCCGGTGGGACTGCGCTACCATGCCCTGCACCACCTGTTCCCCTCGATGCCTTATCACAACCTGGGCAAGGCCCACCGGCGACTGATGACCCAACTGCCCGAGGACTCCCCCTACCGCCGGACGGTCAGCCCTGGGCTGTGGGCCACGATAAGCTGTATCTTGCGCGAGGCGTGGCAGTACGGTCGCCGCTCGACTGCCCCGGCCAGCCAGCCCGGCAGGACCCACTCCCTGGACGGCTAACCGGCCCGGAGATCACCCCATGGCCAGCACAAGACGGAGCGTTTCCCAGCAAAAGTGAGTCGATTTTTCTCCGGCGAGCCGCGTGCGTCAGCACGCGGTTGTCTTGCCGCTGGCGCTGGTTCTTGCAGCCGCGAGCCGTGGCGTAAGCCCACGGAGAGCGCGGCAATCATGTGCCGCTTTCTTATCGTCTCCGGGAGCTGACGCTCCCGGCTCGCTGTTCAACCGCCGGCTGACGCCGGCGGCTCGCCGCCGGTGCGAGATAACGTGTCCGGCGAGCCCCGGGATTTAGCCCGGGGACAGCCAGAAACACCTGTGTGTTGACCTTCTCCGCCAGCTGAAGCTGGGTACGTGTTTAGCGTGCCAGCATAAGACGGAGCGTTTCCAGATCAAAAGCAAGCCGAAGGCTTGCCAGCCCTGTAGCCGGCACTCGACGAAGCGGAGACCACCGGAAAGCACGGCCATTACCACACCCAGCACCCCGGCAGGGGTGCCAGAAACCAAACAGCCAACTGCCCTCCATCTGGCATCCCTTCGGGATGCCAAAGGATAAGGAAAAACGCTGCCTTTCGGGGGGTCTGACGACCGTGAGGCTACAAGAGTGCGACGCTTGCGGCGTCGGACTTCCGATAGCCAGCACGCTAAACATGTATCCCGCGTAAGCGGGGGGAGATTCCCAAACGATCCCAACCGCCGGGGCTTGCGCGCGGTTCTCCCCCGGCTAAAGCTGGGGGCTGGCCGATGCGGGCACAAACACCGTGTTTCACTCCCACCACCCACTTTTGCCCAGCTGCTAACGTATGCTTGCGGAGCGAAAAGCAAAATGTTCTTCGTTTGCCACTTTCGCTCTGCCAGTTGACATGCGCGGCTCCCTGGGCCAGAACAACCATCGGCTCTTGCATCGCTGCCCGATGGCGGAGAGACATCCATGCAACGTCTTCAGGTTGCCGATACTCAACTGGCCGTGCTGGACCAAGGCCAAGGGGTGCCCGTGCTGCTGGTGCACGGGTTCCCGCTGGATCACTCGATGTGGAAGTACCAGATCGAGCATCTGGTTGCCTCTTTTCGGGTGATCGCCCCGGACCTGCGCGGGCTGGGGCAAAGTCCCGCGGCCGCAGAGGTGGTGCCGATGGAGCGTTTTGCCGACGACCTGGCCCTGCTGCTGGATGCCCTCGGGGTGCAGGAGCCTGCCGTTTACGTGGGGCTTTCCATGGGCGGATACATCGCCTGGGAGATGCTTCGCCGCCACCGAGAGCGGTTGCGGGCCGTGGTGCTGTGCGATACCAAGGCCCAAGCCGATACGCCCGAGGCCGCCCAAGGACGCCGCCAGATGGCCGAAACGATTCTCCGCCAGGGGATGGGGCCGCTGGATGCGGCGATGCGGGAAAAGCTCTGGGCCGCCCGCAGCACCACCCGGTGCGAAGAGGACGTGGAGGCGGTGCATCGGGTCATCCGGGGCACCGACCCCCGGGGAGCCGCCGCGGCCCTGCGGGGCATGGCCCAGCGAAGCGACGCCACGGAGCTTCTGCCCACCATCGGGCTGCCCACGCTGGTCCTCTGCGGCCAGCAGGATGTCCTTTCCCCGGTGGAACAGATGGAACAGATGGCCCGAGCCATCCCCGGCGGGGCCCGGTTCGCCGCGGTCCCCGAGGCGGGCCACATGGCCCCACTGGAAAACCCCCGGGAAGTGAACGCCCACTTGGAGCAATTCCTGCACTGCTTGGAGCAAACGGCTTGATGCTCCCGGAGGGCCTTTCCTGCTTGTGAATCGGGGAGAATCTCCGACAATGAACCCATACCCCGTCCAGCCGAGGCGGGGCGTGGGGCCAAGCAAAGGAACACGGCATGTTTCCCCTGCGGGACAATATCCCTTCGCGCACCGTACCGCTGGTCAACTACACGATCATGGTGCTGACCACGGCCGTGTTTTTTCTGCAACTGGCCGACCAGCGCGACGGGCACGCCGAGTTGGTGGACCGTTACGGGATGGTACCCCAGCGGGTGCTAAATCCCGGCACGGTGGTGGTGATGGAAGTGCCCCAGGTGGTGAACACGATCTATGGACCGCAGGTAGTGCGGGTGCGCAAAACGCTTCCCCCCGCGGCGGTGCCGGAATGGCTCACGCTGCTGACCTGTATCTTTCTGCACGGAGGGTGGCTGCATTTCCTGGGCAACATGTGGTTTTTGTATATCTTCGGGGACAACGTAGAGGACCGGTTGGGGCACGGGGGGTTCCTGATCTTTTACCTGGCCAGCGGGGTGCTGGCCAGCCTGGCCCACCTGGGAGCCAACCCCGATTCGCCTGTGCCCACCATCGGAGCCAGCGGGGCGATTGCCGGAGTGATGGGGGCCTACATGGTCTTTTACCCCAACGCGCTGGTGATCACGTTGGTCCCGCTGTTTTTTATCTTCTACACGCTGGTGCTGCCGGCCCCGGTGTTCCTGGGCATCTGGTTCTTGATCCAGTTTTTCCAGGGGATGGGTAGCATCACCGGCGGGCAAAGCAGCGGCGTGGCCTGGTGGGCGCACATTGGGGGATTTGTGGTGGGGATGATCGTGGCCTGGGCATTGCTGCCCACCCGGCTGACGCGCCCGCCGGTGACCCAGCGCCGCCCGGGGGCCGAACGCGTGCGCATCTACCGCTATCGCATGCAGCGCCCCCCGGAGCTTTGACCCCGGCAGGCAGCCTCTGGCTGCGGCTTTTGTCGGCAGAAGGGGCGAGCCGCCGGCTTCAGCTGGCGGAGAACCGGCGGCTTTTCCCGGCTTGCTTTACTCCCCCTCCGCCGCACTGCTCCCCGGCAGGCAGCCGGAGCGTTTGACGAAGCGGAGGAACTCCCGGGCCGGGACCGACAGCTCGTGCCCCCGCCGCCAGATGGCATACAGGCAGCGCTGCGGCCGAAAGTGCCGAATCCGCACCGGCACCAGCAAGCCGTCTTTCACCTCCTGGGCGATCACCGACCGGGACTGGAAAGCCACCCCGGCCCCTTGCGCCACGGCCCGGCGGATCGCCTCGTTGGAGTTCATTTTCATGGCCACCTTCAGCCGCTCCGGGGAGACGCCGGCCCGTTGCAACGCCGCTTCCACACAGCGGCGGCTTCCTGAGCCGCTCTCCCGCACGATCAGCGGCCAGCGGACCACCTCGGCCAGCGAGGCGGTGCGGCGCTGAGCCAGCGGATGGTCCGGGGCGACGATCAGCACCAGCTCATCCTGGGCAATTTCTTCGTATTGAAGGCGGTCCTGCTGCTGCACCTCCCCCACCACCCCCAGCTCCGCTTTGCCTTGCAGCACCTGCCGGGTGGCTTGCTGGCTGTCGGAGACGGCAAGCGAAACCTCCACCTGCGGATACCGCTTGCCGAAAGCCGCCAGGCACTCCGGCAACAGCCACTCGGCCGGCACGCTGCTGGTGGCCAGGCGAAGCACCCCTTGCAAAGTCTCCTGCTGCGGCGCGGCCACCTGCCGGGCTTGTTGGGCCAGTTGGAGCATTTGCCGGGCCAGGGGGACTAGCCGCCGGGCCGCCTCGGTGGGGATCACTTGCCGCCCCTGGCGTAAAAACAGCGGGACCTCCAGCCACCGCTCCAGTGCCGCTACATACTTGCTCACCGTGGCCTGGGAGATTCCCAGGGCC
>JALSGI010000900.1 GCA_026982835.1 Planctomycetota bacterium
TCCGCTTTCTGCTCAGCCACCCGGAGCAGGGACGGGAGATTCTGGAGCGGGCCGGACTGGCCCTGGTGGAAAGCGACCTGCTGGGGGTGGAGCTTCCCGTGGGCCCCCAGCCCCTGCTGCGCGTCTGCACCGCCTTGCTACGAGCCGAGGTGAACATCCTGCAAACCTACCCGGTGCTGGTGCGTCCCCACGGCCGCCCGGCCGTGGCCATCATGGTGGATAACACCGAGATCGCCGCCGAAACCCTGGCCCGGCACAACTTCACCATGCTCACCGAAGCCGACCTGGCCATCGAAGACGAATAACCCTCGCCGGAAACTCTGGTCGAAAGATCCCCCTGCGATGCCCAACCGCCTGGCCCACGAAACGAGCCCCTATCTGCTTCAGCACGCCGACAATCCGGTGGATTGGTATCCTTGGGGCGAAGATGCCTTCCAGCGTGCCCAGACGGAGCAAAAGCCGATCTTTCTTTCGGTGGGGTACTCGGCCTGCCACTGGTGCCACGTGATGGAGCGGGAAAGTTTCTCCGATCCCGACACGGCCGCCTTGCTCAACCAGCATTTTGTGCCGGTGAAAGTGGACCGCGAAGAGCGGCCCGACGTGGACCAGCTCTACATGCAGGCCCTGCAGGTGTACCACCACCTAAGCGGCCAGCCCGCCGGCGGCGGGTGGCCCCTTTCGATGTTCCTCACCCCCCGGGGGGAGCCGTTCCTGGGCGGTACTTACTGGCCTCCGGAGCCGCGCTACGGCATGCCTTCGTTCCGCCAGGTGCTGCAGCGCGTGGCTCAACTCTGGCACGAGCAACGCCCGCTGCTGGAACAACAAGGGCGGCAAATAACCGAAATCCTCCGCCAAGGGGGCAGCTCCTTGGGGGGATTGGGAGCTGCGGTGGGAACGGGCCACCCCGAACCGGACGCCTCGGTTCTGGAACAGGCCGGGCAGGCGATGCAACGGGCCTGGGATCCGCACTGGGGCGGCTGGGGCCCGGGGCCGAAGTTCCCTCATCCGCTGGAGCTTCGCTTTCTGCTGCGGCTATGGCACCGAAGCGGCCGCGAAGACTATCTCCGCATGGTTGCCGTCACGCTGGACCAGATGGCTCGCGGCGGCATCTAC
>JALSGI010000901.1 GCA_026982835.1 Planctomycetota bacterium
CTCAGGGGGCGGTCCTGGTCCCCTCGGACACCCCGTTTGTCGATCCGGCTCTGATCGACCGCCTGGTGGCCGAAGCGACCGAGCATCCCCAGTGCGATTACATCTGCTATGCCGGGGCCGACGGGCGTCCGCTGAACCCGCAAACCGTGGGGCTTTTCGGCCAGTGGGTTCGGGCCGAAGTGCTGGTGCAACTGCACCGGCGACTTACGGCCCAGGCCGATCGCCGCCACCCGATCCGCTACCTGCTGGCTCACAGCGGCGTGTATTCCCTGCGGCTGCTGGCCCTGCCCCGGCCCGTGCGCGCCCAGGAGCTGCGCCTGCGTATGCAATGGGCCGAAGATTGGGAACACCTACAGGCCATCTACGAAGCGCTGGGGCCGGACCAGCTCGATTGGGCCCGGATTGTGCAACTGCTGGAAGACCAGCCCCAGATGCGCCGCCAGATGGCCCAACTGAACCAGAAACAAGCTGCCGAGGCGTGACAGCCCGGATTCGCAACAAGCCGGCCGTCGGCGTCATTCGGCGGCCGACGAAACACGACACTGCCGGTTAGAAAAACCGCAAGCTTGTGCTTGCGGATCACCGCGGCCAAACAGACGCGCTAGCTACTCCACGTTTCCGCGCCCGGCGAGCCCGTGGCTTGAGCCAGCGGAGAACGGCGAGCCGGGAGCGTAAGCTCCCGGTTGCGTCGAACAAAACCACAAGCGCCCCCCTGTGAAAAACCGCGTGCTCACGCACGCGGCTCGCCGCATGTGGAGTGCGGCGGCTGGCCGCCGCTGTGGCTTTGCTCCGGCTTGTACGTGTTTAGCGTGCCAGCACAAGACGAAGCGCCCCCAGAGCAAAAGCAAGCCGAAGGCTTGCCAGTCTGGTAGCCGGTGGTCGGAGCGAAGCGGAGACCACCGGAAAGCACGGCCATTACCCCACCCAGCACCCCGGCAGGGGTGCCAGAAACCAAGGGACCGTTCCTTCATCTGGCATCCCTTCGGGATGCTAAAGGACAAGGAAAAACGCTGCCTTCCGGGGGTCTGACGACCTGGTTGTTCTACACAAATTGGTGTTGCTTTGGGAGGGCTGGGCAGCTTAGGAAGGAGGGTGATTGGAAAAGGGAAGC
>JALSGI010000902.1 GCA_026982835.1 Planctomycetota bacterium
ACACCAACGCCAATTACTTTTTGCATACCGGCTTCGGGCTCCAGGGACGCCCCAGCATGGGCGCCTGGATCACCTACGGCCTGGGCACGCTGGCGGCCGATCTGCCAGGGTTTGTGGTGCTCAGCTGCGGGATGATCCCGCCCGGGGGGCTGGACTGTTTCGGTTCCGGCTTTCTGCCGGCGGCGTACCAGGGCTCGGTGTTCCAGCCGGGCGAGGAGCCGCTGGCCAACATTCGCCCGGGGGGCGGGTCGCTAGAGCGGCAGCGGCGTAAACTGCGCTTGCTTCAGACGCTGGATGAGCACGTGCGGGAAACGCTCGGCCCCCAGGACCCCATCGAGGCGGCCATTGCCAACTACGAGCTGGCCTTCCGCATGCAGATGGCCGTGCCCGAGGTGGCCGACATCTCCCGGGAAAGCAAGGCCACGCGGCGGCTCTACGGGCTGGAGGCCGACTACGAACCCACGCGGCTCTACGGGCGGCAGTTGCTCGTGGCCCGGCGGCTCGTGGAACGTGGCGTGCGGTTTGTGGAGGTACTTTGCCCCCATGTGGGAGCCGACCGCTGGGACCAGCACAACAAGCTGCGGCAGGGCCACCAGCGCAACGCCTTGGCGGTGGATCAGCCCACGGCAGGGCTGCTCCGCGACCTGGAGTGCCGCGGGCTGCTGGAGGAGACGCTGGTGGTTTGGGCCGGAGAGTTTGGCCGCACCCCCTTCGCCCAGGGAAGCGACGGCCGCGACCACAACCCCTTTGGCTTTTCCATCTGGCTGGCCGGCGGGGGGGTTCGCCCAGGCACCATCTTCGGGGCCACCGACGAATACGGCTACTACGCCGTGGAGGACAAGGTCGATATCCACGACCTGCACGCCACCATGCTGCACTTGCTGGGGGTGGACCACAAGCGGCTCACGTTCCGCTTCAGCAGCCGCGACATGCGGCTGACCGACGTACACGGGCGGGTGATCCGCAAGTGGCTGGCGTAGAGGAGTCTTGGGTCCTGGGTCTTGGGTCTTGCGTTGGTGCTTCCGCACCGGGGCAAGAACACACGTCAACTTGCACAACCAAGAGCCCCCCGCGTAAGCGGGGGGAGGGCTTGGGGGCTTGGAGGCTTGAGGGCTTGGAGGCATGGCGAGCCGCCAGCTTTAGCTGGCGGAGGAGAATAACCAAAAGCGCTGATTCGGCTCTCCGGGCGGCTAAAGCCGGGGGCTCGCCAAAGCGAGAAAAAACGCCGATCACACACCAAACGGCGAGCCGCGTGCGTCAGCACGCGGTTGGCGAGCCCCCGGGAGAGCGGGAGGAGGTCGTCAAGTGTTTTCCCTCTCACGCCTCCTGCGGCAGCTTCTCGGCCGGAGGACGGGCGGCGGGTGTGTTTTCCGGCACCGCCGAATCGGAAGAAAAACGCACGCCCAGCTCCACCCGCTGGCCGTCGCGGCGAAGGCTCTGCTGGGCCGCTTCCAGGATGCGCACCACGCGCAGGGCGGCCAGGCCGTCGGTCACCGGCGTCTCCCCGGAATCGACGCAGTGCAGAAAGTGCTCCACCACCTGCCGCAGCGGTTCCACTTTTTCCAGGTGCGGGGCCCACACGTCTCCGGTGCGGTAATCCACCAGCACGCGGCGGCGATCCTCGGCCCCAAGCTGCTGCACGGATAGCCCGCTGGAATACACCTTCACCTTTTCCACCGGGTCCAGGTCGTTATAGACGATGCTCCGCTGCGAGCCGCCGAAGATGGTGTAGCGGATCTTCACCGGCGAGAGCCAGTTGAGATGGAAGTTGGCCACCAGCCCCCCCCCGTAGTCCAGCGTCAGGTAGGCCACGTCCTCGATCCCCGGCAGCACGTGGGCCTTGCCGTAAGCGGCCACCGACTCGGGGAACCGGTCCAGCACGTAGTCTACGATGGACAGGTCGTGCGGGGCTAGGTCCCACAGCACGTTTACGTCCGACTGCACCAGTCCCAGGTTGATCCGCACGCTGTCCACGAAGCGGATGGGCCCCAGTTGCCCTGCGGCCACCAGCTGGCGAATCTTCTGCACTGCAGGACTGAACACGAACACGTGATCGACCATCAGCACCACCGAGCGGCGATAGGCCAGCTCGATCAGCTCCTCGGCCTGGGCGCTGGAGGTGGTCAGCGGTTTTTCCACCAGCACCGACTTGCCGCTTTGGATGGCCGCCCGAGCCAGGGGAAAATGCGTGGAAACCGGCGTGGCGATCACTACGGCCGAAACGTCCCGCCGGGCGAACACCTCCTCGGCCCGTGGGGTCGTCTCCAGCCAGGGATACTGCCGGGCGATGGCCTGGAGGCGCATCGGGTCGCGGTCGCAGACCACCCGCAGCCGCGGCCCAGCCACCTGGTGCAAGTTGCGCACCAGGTTGGGCCCCCAGTAGCCCAGGCCGATGACGGCCACTGCGTTCATGCCGGTGTCCTCCGTGACGGATGGCTTGCGGGTGTCCCCATTCCAATTCTGGCCAATCCGGCGAGCTGCACGTGTGAGCCTGCGGAGTGTTTTGTGTGGACGATGCGCTGTTTTTTCATCTGCTCCGGGGACTTACGTCCCCGGCTCGCTGTTCTCCCCCCGCTTACGCGGGGTACGTGTTTAGCCGGCTAGCACACTGTTGGTTCGACGCTTCCGCACGAGGCGGAAATAAGCGTTTATTCTTACAACCGGCGAGCCGCCAGCTTCAGCTGGCGGAGAAGGTCAACACACAGGTGTTTCTTCGGCTCTCCCCGGGCTAAAGCCCGGGGCTCGCCGGACAAAAATCGACTCTTTTCGCTCTGGAAACACTCCGTCTTGTGCTGGCACGCTAAACATGTACTACGTGGGGGGCTCCCGGCTCGCCGCCACACCTCCACCACGTCCTCGGCTCCAGGTCGCGGTAGCATACTCCATGCCACGATTGCAGGTAAACGCGAGTTGGCCGGCGGGAGTCTTGCCAGGGGACTGGCCGCGGGGGGCCTGGGGACTAAAATGGGGGCTTCGAGTCTGTATGGTGCAAAGCATAAGTTCTGCGGCTCCTTGGGCGTGGTGGCTGGTTGCCGAAGCTCGCCGGGGGAGCCAGGTGATTGCAAGTGATGGACCATTCCCGCCGAGAAGCGTTCCTGGAGCTGGTGCGCAGCCGAGGGCCGCTGGTGGTGCCCTCGATGCTGATGTGCGACTTCGGCCATCTGGCCCAGGAAGTCCAGCGCCTGGAGCAAGCCGGCGTGCAAGCACTGCATCTGGACGTGATGGACGGCCACTTCGTGCCCAACTCCACCTACGGGCTGCTGCTGGTGGAGACATTCCAGCGAATCAGTCGCCTGCCGCTGGATGTGCACTTGATGATCTCCAACCCGGAGCAATACGTAGAGCGGTACATCGAGGCCGGAGCCTGGACGCTCACTGTGCATCTGGAGGCGGTGCCGGAGCCCGGGGGGGTGCTGGAGCGCATCCGGCGGCTGGGCGTGGCGGCCGGGCTGGCCTTGAACCCCGAAACACCGCTGGAAAAACTCATCCCCTGGCTGTCGCACTGCGATTATGTAGTGGTGATGACCGTCTCGCCCGGCTACGGGGGACAGCAATTGCAACACCATGCGTTGGAAAAAGCCGTGCGGCTGCGACAGGACTTTCCCGAGCTATTGATGGAAGTGGACGGCGGCATCAAGCACGCCAATGCGGCCGAGGTGGTCCGGGCCGGGGCCAACCTGCTGGCTGTGGGTTCGGCCATCTTTCGCCACCACGACTACGGCCAGGCCGTCTCTGAGCTGGAAGAGCAAATCCGCCAGGGGCAAACTTCGGAGAAAGGGCCATGTTGACCCAGCATGCCCAAGTGCGCGTGGTGCTCATCTGCCCCGGGGCCACCGACTACGCCCTGCAACACCGCGTGCAAGGTACACTGGCCGTGCCGCTGAATGCCCAGGGCGAGCAGGAAGTGCAGCAGATGGTCCAGCAGCTGCAGCCCCTGGGCCTGCAAGCCCTGTACGCCGCGGTGGGCCCGGCCGCCCAGCAGACCGCCCAGGCATTGGGCAAGGCCCTTGGCTTGAGGGTGCGCAAGCTGGGCAAGCTGAACAATCTCGACTGGGGCCTCTGGCAAGGCATGCAGATTGACGAAATCCGCCAGATGCATCCCAAGGTCTATCGCCATTTCCGCCGCCATCCGGAGGAAGTCTGCCCGCCGGAGGGAGAGACGCTGGGGGAGTTGGCACAACGGGCAAGCGGGGTGGTGCGCCGCATCTTGAAGCGCCACCGGGGGGAGGTGATCGGCATCGTCGCGCCCGAGCCGCTGCGTAGCGTGATCCGGCACCTGCTGGGAGCGGGCGACTGGGGCGATCTGTGGCGAGCCAACTGCGACCACGGCACCTGGCTGGAACTGGAGGTGGTGCCGGAGCAGCTTTCCAAGGGCTAAGCGACTTCAGGCCGTCCGGATTCAGCCTGCAGGTACATGGATGTTTGCTTTGGGGCTTCCGCTGGGGGCTTGGAGGCTTAGGGGCCTGGGGGCTTGGAGGGAAACAGAGCCCCGCACGTCAGTGTCTGGGTCTTGGGTCGTGGGTCTTGGGTCTTGAGGTGGTGCTTCCGCACCGGGGTGAGAACAAACGTCCACTTGCTCAACCAAGAGCCCCCCGCGTAAGCGGGGGGAGAAACCGCATCGGCGTGCGGCTTGCTGCCGGCCTCAACGCTGCTCCAGCCACAAGCTCACCGCCCCGGCAAGCAGGCAAGCGGCCGTTTCGATCCGCAACACCCGCCGGCCCAAGTGCACCAACTGCCAGCCGTGGCCGCAGGCAAGCTCCAGCTCCTGGGCGGTGAAGCCCCCTTCCGGGCCGACGCACAGCCGTACCTGGCTTATGCGGCCGGGCAGGTGCTGCCGGAGAACATCCCCCAAGGGAACGCTTTGGCCGGGCGAGGCCAGCAGCCGAAGCTCGCTTCCGGGACCCGAAGGGGCCGGTTGTTGGACCCATTGGGAAAACTTGCAGGCCGGGGCCACTTGGGCAAGCCGCGTGCGGCCACACTGCTTGGTGGCCTCTTGCACCCAGCGACGCAGCCGCTGAAGGCTCTTAGGCTCGGGGCGGACCACCGCCCTGGCACTTTCCAGCGGCACCAACAGGCTCACTCCCAATTGCACCAGCGACTCGATCATCGCTTGCTGCCTGGGGGCCTTGGGCAGGGCCGTGGCCAGGATCACCGGCACCGGCAGTTCCCGATCCACTTGTTCGCGGGAGAGGATCTCCAGTTCCACGCGGCGACGGTCCACGGCGAGCACCCGGGCCAGGTACTCCCAGCCGCTGCCGTCCAGCAGCAGCACCTGATCGCCGGGAGCGGCGCGGAGCACGCGGGCCAGGTGGTGTGCCTCCGGGCCTTGGAGGTCCACCTGGTGCTGGTCGGGGGCGATTCTCTCAGGGACGAAGAACCGATGCATCGCTGGTTGTCCAGGAGAAAAGGTCGGCTCCACCGGCGATTGTAGCGGTGGTGCGGTTTGTGCGGCCAGCGGGCAAAAAAGAGGAAGCTCCCCGGGGGCTTTTTCTCCGGCTTGGGTCGGCCCCCGGAGCTAGAGTTGATTGGACCTGTTTTGTTCCGGGCACCGGGCAGCTTTTCCTTGTGGGAGCAGCCCGGGCCATAACCCCCTCTCTCCCCACAGGCAAGGTGACGCCATGCGTTGGTTTCTCTGCGGCCCGATGGTGTGGCTGGTTCTGCTGGCGGCCGGATGCCAGAGCAGCATCCCTTCGGCGCCCATGCAGCCGGTGCCCATGACACCGGCGGTTCCGGCCCCGGCGGCCCCCGGAGGGCAATCGCAAGCGGCGCCCGCGGCCCCGGGTTCCACCTCGGAACCAAGCTACTGGTCCTACACGGCCCCGCCCCGGCAGAAGGCTTCCGCCCCCGCTTCGGCGGCACCGCTCCAGCCACAGCCCCCCGCCGCGTCTCCGGCTGCGGCAAGCCGCCCGGTGCAGGCCCTACCGGCCGGAAGTGTCTCCCCCGCCCCGAAGCTGCAAAAGGTGCAGTTGGCCGGGCCGCTGGTGCCGGTGCAGCCGAAGGGTTCCACCCCGCCCGCTTCCGCAGCGGCAAAGACGGCCACCGTGCAGCCGCTACCGCCGGTCCAGGGACAGCAGGCCCCTGGCTTCCCCTGGCCCCAGGAACCCATCCCGGTCTATCCGCAAACGCCGTACTAAAGCACCGGGAGGAACCGGATTGCGGCTTGCGCGGTCTTGGGTCTTGGGCCTTGCGGTGGGTGCTTCCGCACCAGGCGAGCCCCGAGCTTCAGCTCGGGGAGGGCTTGGAGGCATGGAGGCTTGGAGGAGTGGCGAGCCGGGAGCGTAAGCTCCCGGGAGCGTGTGCACGTTAGTGCGGGGAGAAGCGGCGAGCCGCGTGCGTCAGCCCGCAGTTGAACGGCCAGCCGCTGACTTCAGTCGGCGGAGAGCCCCCCGCGTTAGCGGGGGGAGAAAACAGCAAGCCAGGAGCGACCGCTCCCGGCGGATGCTCTAAGCGGAGCATCGGCTGCTACGGTTCAAAAAGACCGCTCGCTTGCGCACGTGGCTCGCCGGGTGGCAGAGGGTGCGCTACTTCAGCGCAATCGTTTTCCGCAGGGGTTTCAGCACCCCCTCGACCACGTAGCGATCCAGCACCTGCTGGCACACCTCCAGCAGCTTCTCCAGCGTGGCCTCGAACGACACGCCCGGGTCCAGCGAGCCGTACTGCCGGGCGGTGACATAGACGCTGAGCTGTTCCTCGGGAAAGTCGGCCACGCGGATGTGGTAGGCGCTGGTGCGGGTCTCCACGCTCACGCGGCATTGCAGGCGGCACTGGGAGTCCATGGCCCAAGTTAGCGCCGGCTCGTAGCTGATGATGCGGTCCGGGTCGATTTCGGCTAGGCGTTCCAGGGCCGGGGCCACGCCCAGGGCCTCGGCCACCAGTTGGTTGTGATTGCCCCGGTAGGTGAAGTCGAACCCGAACAGCAGGTCCATCGCCTCGCAGTCCAGCCCGCTCACCGAAAGCATGTACGGCACCAACTGGAGCACCAGGCGGTGCTGGGCCAGGGAGTCTTCGATATCCTCGGGATTCACATGCCCGGAGCAGATGCGCCGTGCCTCCATCGACAGCCAGCGATACTGCCCCTGGTCCTTGTCCTCCTCCAGCACGAAGTCGCCCCGGTCGCGGCTGTAGAAGTTGCGCATGCTGGGGTATTCTTTCTGCACCCGCTCGAAGAAGTTGAGGATCGTCTCCCGATTGGTGGCCAGATCCATGGCCGTGTTCAGGTTCAGGTTGACGTAGAAGTCGTCGCACAGCGAGCTGTAGGGGTGCATAGGGCGGATTCCTCTGATACTGCTTGCCCGGTTAGAATCCAAGGCGGCTCGCCGAACAACAGCCGCCAAGGACAACCTGCCAGTATAAAAGCCGCGGGGAAAAACTGTCAAAGCCCACAAAAGGTGGGATACATGCGTGCAGGAGGGAAAAAGCGGATGGAGGCCTTGGATTTCTACGCTCTGCCCACTCCCTTGGGGTTGGTGGTCACCCTGGGGCGCCAAGGCTGCCTGGCTCGGGTGCTGCTGGGCCTGCCCTCCCTGGAGGCGGTCCAGGGCCAGGTGGAAGGGCTCGGGGCAATCCCCTCCCAGCCCCGCGACTGGTTCCCCGAGCTCCACCGGCGCCTGGCCGCCTACTTCCAGGGTCGGTCAGTGGGCTTCGACCCCATCCGGCTCTGGTCCCCCTGCTGGACCGCGTTCCGGCGTCGGGTCGTCGCCGCATGCCGCAAGGTGCGGTTCGGGCAGGTCACTACCTATAGAGGCCTGGCCCGGGCCGTCGGTTCACCAAAATCGGCTCGGGCCGTGGGAGGGGTGATGCGTTGGAACCCCTGGCCGGTGGTGGTGCCCTGCCACCGGGTGCTGGGAGCCCGGGGCCAGTTGCACGGCTACAGCGCCGCCGGGGGACTGGAGACCAAGCGGTGGCTGCTCCAGTTGGAAGGGGTATCGCTGCCGCCTTCGGCCGGCTGAATAAAACCA
>JALSGI010000903.1 GCA_026982835.1 Planctomycetota bacterium
CCTGCCGTTGCAACAGTTCCAGGGCGTCAGGGATCTCCCGCCGCCAGTAGCACAGCACCCGCGTGGCGGCGGCCCGGGCTCGCGGCTCCGGGCAAGTAAGCAGTTTTTGCAGCAACTGCCGGTTCACCGCGTGATGATGCTGATGTACCCACAGGGCCTCCAGCAGGTGGTGCCAGTAATTGGGGTCCTTGGGATTCTGGGCCTTCACCCAGCGGTTGAGTTCCTGGAGGACCTGGTCGGTGGGGCGGTCGCGCAGCTCGCGCCGCACGCGGTAGCGGGTGCGCAGCTCCGGCTCCTTGAGCAGCTCCAGCAGCTCCGGCACCGGGGCCCCGGCAATCCGCGGCGGCTTCAGCAACGGGCGGCGCGTGTAGTGGATGCGCCAAACGCGGCCGTGGGTGTGGTCGCGGTTCGGATCGCGGATCGAGTGCTGCATGTGTCCGATGAGCGGATTGCACCAGTCGAGCACGTACAGGGCTCCATCGGGGCCGAACTGCAAGTCCACCGGGCGGAAGGTGGGATCGGAGCTTCGCAACAGCGGCGGCACCGGCTCGGCAAAAAAGCCGGAGCCTTCCTCCCGCGGGCGGTACTGCAACACTCCCTGGAAGCCGATGCAGTTGTTCAGCAGGTAATCCCCTTGCACTTCCTCGGGGAAGTTGCGGCTGGAGACGATCTCGCAGCCGCAGGTGGGCCGCCACTGCTTGACCAGGAACTGCTTCATGCCCGGGTGCTTGCGGGGAAAGTCCACCGCCCCGGAAAACGCCGTGCCGAAATAGTTGGCCCCACCGGAAGCATCGGCCACGAAGTTCTGCCCCCAGTGGTCGAACACGTGCCCCCAGGGGTTGGCAAAACGGTACGAGACGAACACCTCCAGCCGCCAACTGCGAGGCTCGAAGCGATAGACGCCCGCGTTGGAAAGTCGCACCGGCCCGTAGGGCGTCTCAATGGAGCTTTGGAAAAAGGTCCCTTCCTGGAAGTAGAGGGCCCCCCCTGGCCCCCACTCAAAGGCCGAAATGGAGTGGTGCGAATCGCAGGAATCGAACCCGTGCAGGATCAACTGCCGCACGTCGGCCCGGTCGTCCCCGTCGGTGTCCTTCAAAAACAGCAGGTTCGGCTGGGCCGAGACGTACACGCCCCCGTCGCCCAGCTCGAAGCCGATGGGCAGGTAGAGCTTGTCGGCGAACACCTTGCAGCGGTCGGCCCGCCCGTCCCCATCCACGTCCTCCAGGATGAGGATCTTGTCGTTGGGCTCTTCTCCGGGAGAGATCATCGGATAGGAGGGGTTGGTGGCCACCCAGAGCCGCCCGCGGGAGTCGAACGTCATGGCCACGGGGTTTTGCAACTCGGGAAACTGCTCCTCGGAGGCAAACAGCCGTACCTGGTAGCCTTCGGGCAGCGTAAAGCGCTTGATCGCCTCGCGGGTGGGGAGGATGGGGGCCGGTTTTTTCACGTTGCTTGCGATCTTGGGCAGCGGCCCCGTGTCCGAGTCGTCGATTTTGGCCGGCACCGGCAACCCTTGCGCCACGCGCCAGATGCGGCGATCGCGCTTGGCAATCATCCGCCGCAGCTTGGCGAACTCCGGCGGAAAGTTGACCACCCCGAAGGGGTTCTTCCGCCCCCCGTAGATGTAGTAGCCGTTGACGGCCCGATAGTCGTAGAAAAACTGCCGGTTCTTCTCTTGCACTTCGCGTCGCAGGGCTTCCAACTGCTCCAGCCGGGGCAGGGTGGAAGGCCGGGGGCCGAACAGCGCCTCTTCCAGCAGGGGGGCCAACTGGCGGTAGCCGTATCGGCTCAGGTGCACGCCGTTGAAGGTCCAGGGCTTGGGGTCCTGCTGCATGGCCTGGGCCGTGGCGTGGAACAGGTCCACGAAGCCCACCCCCGTCTCCTCGGCCACGCGGCGCATGGCCTGGGTGTAAAGTTCCAGTTGGGCGTTGAGCTTGTCAGGATCAGGCAGCCGGGGGTTGCCGATCGGCTCGTAAGCGATGGGGGAAATGAGCACCACTCGGGGCGGCTCTTTGCCGTTGTACTTGGTGGTGGAGAGCCGCCGCAGGTAGCGGCCCAGGTCTTCGGCAAACTTGCGAACTTTCTTCGGCCCGCCAAACGACTCGTTGAAACCGAAAAACACCAGGATCACGTCCGGCTTGTGGTCTTCCAGCCGGTGGCCGTGGTCCTGGAAGTCCTTGGACCGCATCTGGATCGTCGGCTCGTCGCCCGACCAGCCCAGGTTCCGCACCACCAGCTGGTGCTTGGGGAACCGGCTGTGCAGCAGCGTCTCGAAGTAGCCGAAGTACTGCATCCGCTCGGCCAGGGCGTTGCCCACCAGCAGCACCTTGTCCCCCGGACGCAGCTGCAACACGCCTTGGGATGCTTGGGACTGGGCCTGGGCACTTCCGCTTGCGGCCAAGAGTACAAGCGGCACCCAGGCAGCCAACGGGAACCAACGCGGCAGACCAACACCAAGAGAACACGGCAAGCGACGAAGCGGCATGGGGCTCCTCCTGAATGGCTGATCCTGTGCAAGGGGCCAGGTGGGGCCTGGCCCCCGGGGGAGAAAACAAAAAAGGCGGGGTAATCTATCTTAACTTCGCCCTGGAACGGGTTCCAGGTAGAGCGCTTACTGGATACGGCGTTGTACGTGTTTAGCTTGCTATCGAGGATCGCATGCAAGGAGAGGCTCACTGGCAAGTGAACGCCCAACGAAACCAGCACTATTTCCACTCCAGCGGCTCGGCGGGAGCCTCGCCCTCCCCAGTGCCGCAGCTTACGCTGCGGGACTGCTAAACCACGTTTTTTTCTTGCCCTGGAGCGGAAGCTCCGGGAGGGCGAACCTCCTGGTGAGCCGTAGGTCCACTTTGCGCGTTGTTTTCCACAAACACGTTTTGTTCTTGCCCGGTGCGGAAGCACCGACCGAGTCAAGCTTCCATGTACTAGCTGGGTAAACACGTATGCGGCGCTTGGGGAAGAGAGTCCCTTTGCTGTGGTCTCCTTGGACAGGCTCCGGTCCCCTACCGACGCTGGAGCGTGCGCAGGTAGGCGTACAGGTCGGCCAGGTCCTGGTCGCTGGCCTGACGGAGCAGTCCCTCGGGCATCAGCGACCGCTGGCTGGGCACCATCTGTTCCACCTCGTCGGCAGTGAAGCGCACGGTGGTCTCCGGCCCGGTTTGCAGCAGCGTTCCGTTGGGCGATTCATAGACCACCAGCCCGTGGAACACTTGCCCGTTACGAGTGAGCACCATGCGGGTGCGATACAGCGGGGCCACCTCGCGGCTGGGATCGGCGATGGCCATCATCAAATCGACCGGCGAGAAGCGCTGGGCGGCCCCGGCCAGATCGGGGCCCAGGCGGCGCGAGCCGCGATGGCACAGGTGGCAGCGAAGCTGTTCAAAGAGCCGCTCCCCGTGGCGGGGGTCGCCGGAGTCCCAACGGATGCGCCTCAGCCGGGCTTGCCAGGCGGCCACGTCCACGCCGGTGGTGCGCCGCAGCCGCTGCTTGAGTTCCGGCCAGCGCCTG
Organism: Planctomycetota bacterium; assembly: GCA_026982835.1. Classification (GTDB taxonomy): domain Bacteria; phylum Planctomycetota; class Planctomycetia; order Pirellulales; family S012-138; genus S012-138. Next base: position 3,508 of record JALSGI010000903.1, read on the forward strand.
GTGGCCCAGCCCACCCACGCTTGGTAAAGGGCCTTGCCGTCGGGGGGGGTCTTGTTTTCCGGCACCGCCGCGGCGGAGCTTCCCGAGGTGGCGGCCCAACGCCGAAGCAGACGATCCAGCGCCTTTTGCACTCCGGCCAGCTCGCGGTAGGGGGCCGCTTGCCGAAGCGCTTCCAACGCGGCGCCTGTAGCCGGAGCATCGGCCCGGGGAGCCAGCCGGGCCAGGGCCTCGGCGGCCGCCTGCACCACCTCCGGCTGCGGCGAGCCCAGTGCGGCAAGCAGCAGGGCCCGATCCGCTTCCGCCGGGCGGTGTGCCAGTTGCAACACCACCAGGTCCCGCAGGGCCGGCACCTGGGCCAGGGGGCGCAAGTGCCGGGCTGCTTCTTTCCCGGGCAGCCGGGCGGCAAGCAGCACCATCTCCGCAGTCCAGCTTTCCGGATCGTCGGCCTCCGGCCAGCGCCCAAGCAGCGCCCGGGCCGCCTGCGGCTGGTGCTCCTTGGGCAGCAGCAGAGCGAACATGGCATGCTCGGGTCGGCGGAACGCTTGGCTTTGGATCAGCTCTTGCGCCAGTTGCGGATCGTGCCGCAGTAGCTCCTGCACCGCCTCGCCCACCCGCAGCGGCCAGTTGCGGCTGGGATGCAGTCCCCGGCGGCGCATCTTTTCGTGCAAAGCCAGAAGCATCCGCACCACGCGGCGGCGGAACGCTTCACTATGCTCTCCCGGCACTCGGGCGGCACAGATCAGCCAGTGCACATCATCCACTGGCGAGCTTCCAGGAGTCCACAGCTTGCTTAGCCGGTCGAGAAACTCCGAAGCCGGTTCTTGCAAGGCGCCGATGGTACGGGCCAGCTCGTAGTCCACTCCCTGCTGCCCGGTGGGAAAAGCCGCCTGGAACACGGCCACGGTACGGCGACGAAGCTCTCCGGGCAGGCGGTTGCGCCAGCGGAGCGTGTAGCCGGCAAACACGTCCGGCTGCTGCGGTTGCGGGTCCAGGTCGCCCCAGGCCAGTTGGATCAACCGCACCAGCTGCAAGCGCTGCCGGCGGCTGGTGCAGCGGGGCCAGAGGGCAAGCAGCCGCTCCAGGCGACGGGGGTCCGGCTGCGGGTGGTGCCAGAAGTGTAAAAAACCTTCGGCCAGCTCCACGGCGAGTTGTTCCCGGGGGGAAGGGGCCTTGGGCAACCGCTCCACGCCCCAGGCCCGGGCCACCAGAAGCGCCTGCAACCACACCCGCCGATGCGGTGAAAGCACCCCGGCCAACCAGGGCGGGTGTAGTCCGTGCCGCCGGGCCACCTGGGCGTCGCACACCAGAAGCGCTTGCCAGGCCCAGCGGGCAACCCAAGGGTTGTCCTCGGCGGCCCAAGCAATCAGGTGCTCGATGGCCCAGGCCGAGTGCGGCTCCCAGCGGCCCAAGGCCCAGGCCACGCGAGCCTTGACCACCGGGGGGAGTCGCTGCCCGCTCTGAGCCAGCCGCTGGCGAAGCTCTCCCTGGAGCTGGAAACACTCGCCCAGCACTTCCACGGCGCGGATGCGTTCCCGCTCCCCCAATCGGGGGTCGAAAATGGCTTCCACAAAGGCGTGCGGTCCCAGTTGCTGGGCCAGCGGGCGCCAACGCGCCCGGCTCCAGGCGGCCAGCGGTTGCGGGGCCTGGAGTACAGCCAGGAGTTTTTCCCGAGCCGTGCCGGGAGAAGGGGGCTGCTGCGGCCCTACGGCCCGGCGGGAGTCGGCTCCGCGGTACTGGATGCAAAAGACGCTCCCGCGCGTGCCGCGTCCGCCCACGGCCACGTAAAGCTCGCCGCGGGGCCCCACGGCCAGATCGACCGGGGCCAGGCCCGTGTGCCCTGTGGTTTGCAGAAAAACTTCCTGCCGCGTGCGGTATTCGGCCCCTTGAATTTCCAGCGGGAAGAAATACACCCGGCCCAGCGTCCAGCAGCAACTAAAAAAGCCGCCGTGGTAGCGCGGAGGAAACTGGGTATGCCGATACACCACCGCCCCGGTGGGCGAGCCGCGGCCGATTTCCCAGCTTCGCGGGGCGGTGTCCCAGTACCACGCCGGTCGGTTCCAACTACGACGCCAGCCCCGCAGCACCCAGCCGTGGTGGGCTCCCGGCACCACGTCGAACAAGCGGTTAGGAGCATACCAGGGCAGGTGGTGGTCGCGTTCCCCGTCGGCATCCACCAGCAGCAGCGCCCCGTGGAGGGTAAACGCCGCATCGTAAGGGTTGCGGAAGCCGTGGGCCAGCACGCTCATGGGTTCGTCCAGCCGCACGATGGCTCCGTTCTCCGGCTGCTGGACCGGGGAACGCGGGGCGGCGGCGTGCTCGGCGGTGACGCCGGCATCGTTGCCGCAAATGACGTAGAAGCTGCCGTCGGGTCCGCGTAGCAGGCCGTTGGCCCCGTGCTCCGGATGCCGCAGTCGGGTCCACACCTGCACCGGTCCTTTGACCCGCTGGCCCCCGGAGGCCCAGGGCAACCGTCCCACCACATTGTCGCCGGTGAAGTGCAGGGCGCGGGCATCGACATACAAGCCGTGGGCTCCGCTTCCCGGCTGGGGGGAGAGCAGCACGGCCCGGTCGGCCCGGCCGTCCCCGTCCGTGTCCAGCAGCCGCTTCACGTACCCGCGGCCGGCCACCACCACGTGGCCCTGGTGGTCGATGGTCATGCTGAAGATGTCGTGGGCCAGCTCGTCTCCGGCAAACAGCCGCACGCGGAACCCTTCGGGGAGCCGAAAGCCCAACTCCTGCGGCTCCTCGGCCCGAGCGGCAAGCGGCAGGAACAACCCCGTGGCGGCAAGCCCAATCCACAGGACGGTGCGTTGCATGGCGTGTCTTTTTTTCGATCAGGAGGAGGGCAAGGGGAGCGTGCACTTCCGGCCGGGAGCGAGGTTGGCCGGAAGCAGCGCCGGCCGGATCCGTCATGGGAACCATTGTAGTCGCTGAGCGAAGAAGTTGGCCATTGCCGGAGGTTTACCTTGCCCGGTTTGTGAAGTTAACGAATATCCCTCCGTGTGAAAAATCCCGGCTGCCATGATAAAATCCTTTTTGCCTCGAAGAGGACTTCTGCCAGGCTCGGAAAGGGGCAACATGAAGCACTGCGAGATACCCGGGAACCAGATTGTCGTGCTGGGCCTTCGGTTTCCCAGGGGCCCCTTGCAGCAAGAGCACCTGGAGCTGCTGGAAGACGAGTTGTTGGATCCGGGGGAGACGATCCTGTGGTATCAGCACAGCTCCAAGCAGTCTTTGGCTACGCTGTTTCTGATCCCCGCCGCGGTGGTTCTGCTGGTGGTGGTGTTCGTCAACCGCGGGAACATTGAGCAGATGGTTTTCGACCGCTTCGGCCAGCCGGGGGCCCAACCCCCGGCCGCCCTGCGATGGGGCGTGCGGTTGGGGTTGCTGTTCGTTTTTGGGCTGGTGGGCGCGTACATGCTTTGGGCGGGAGTGACGCGGACAGGCAAAACGACACATTATCTGATCACCACCCACCGGGCCATGCTCTTCCGGGGAACGCGTAACCCCGACATCTGGTTTCTGCCCCTGGCCCAGATTTCCACCATCGTGCTTCAGCAACACAACGAAGAAACGGCCACGTTGGAATTATTCAACGCCGATGCAAAGCACCATGCTTTCTCTCCCCAGCAGGAATGCTACCCCAGCCGCCACGGAAGCGGGCAGGCTCTGCTGATGCTGAAGTTTGCCAGGGTGCAAGATTTCTGGGAACCGTACCACATGCTGCGGCGGGCCTGCCACCGATGGAAAGACCCCACCTGGAAAGAAACCGACCCTGGCCCAGAGCCGATCCAGGAGCCTGAGCAACTGGCCGCCGTGCCCCAGCCCTTGCTACAGGCCCTGGCCCCGCACGAGAGGGTGCTGTGGTGCGGGCGTCCTGCGGGCGGCTACCGGTTCGCTTGGGACGCCCTGGCCGGGGTGCTGGGCACGTTGATGGTGTTGCCGTTGGCCGTGCTGGTGTTTTTTATTTTCCGGCAGCCGGGCTGGTGGGCAGGGCTGGGGGGATTCGGGCAGGGGATGCTGCTGTTTCTCACCGTCGGTCTTGCCTTGCCAGGGGCAGTCTGGGCCTTGTTCCCCCAACGCCGCCGTTGGGGGTGGCTGCGCCGGTTCCACTACGCGGTGACCAACCAGCGGGCGCTTGTGTATCGGGAGGAAAAGGAGCCGCTTTTTATCAGCATCGAGCATCCGGTCGAGGAGTTCGAGTGCCGCATGCTGGCCGAAGACCGCGGCACGCTGCTGTTGGGCCCTCGTCCCCCGGGGTTTTGGCCGCGGATGGGACTTTGCTACTCGCTGCTGTTGGAAAAACTGGTGGTCAAGTTCGAGAATATCTTCCCGTGCCAGGAGGTGATCTCCTTGATTATCCGTTGCATGGCCGGGGTGAGCCCCGATGCGGACGAATCCGGTCCCTGAAAAACCAGCTCTCTTGGTCTTCCCCAGCCCCCGGTCGTCT
>JALSGI010000904.1 GCA_026982835.1 Planctomycetota bacterium
GGGGACACGGCCGACGGCCGCGTGACGGTGATGGCCGCCGGGGGCTCCATTGAAGCCAACATCGCCCGTTGGAAGGGACAGTTTCGGGGCCAGGGGAGCGCGGCCCCTCGGGCCAAGGTGGAAAAGAAGAAAATTAACGGTTATACGGTCCACCTGGTGGATTTGTCGGGCACCTACCTGGATCGGCGAGGGCCGTTCGCCCCGGCGGTGCCCCGGCCGGGCTATCGTATGTTAGGGGCCATTATCCAGACCCCCGAGGCCAACTTTTTTGTCAAGTTTTACGGGCCTGCCCGTACTGTAGCAGAACACGAAAAGGCGTTCCGGCAGATGATCGAATCCATCCGCTAAGAGGGTCTGAGGTTCGTCCTCAAGGAGTCCTGCCCTGGCGAGGTGTCCCATGAAACTGCAGCAGTTTCTCCAACACCACCACCTGCGGTGCAACCCGTTCACCGAAGAGGACGCCGTCCGCGATCCGGTGTTCAAGCAGCACTGCATCAGCAGCACCTTCCACCCGGCCTGGGACAAGATCTACGGCGAGCCGTCCGAACCGGGCACGGCCATCGTCTTTGGGGAAAAAGGGGCCGGCAAAACCGCCCTGCGGATGCAAATCGCGGCCCACCTGGAACAGTTCAACCAGAAGCACCCGCACCACCGCGTGTGGGTGATCCAGTACACGGATTTCAACCGCTTCCTGGACCAGTTCCGCAACTGCGTGCCGGCCCGATGGCGCGAGCCGGCCAAGCTGCTTCCCCGCTGGCGGCTCTGGGACCACCTGGACTCCCTGCTCTCCCTGGCCGTGACCGAACTGGTGGATCGCCTGCTGGGCGAAGGTCCCCAGGCCCAGGCGGCCGAGCCGCTGGAACCCGAGGCGTTGGGTCGCCAGCAAAAACGCGACTTGCTGCTGCTGGCCCTGTGTTACGATCAATCCTTCGGCCAGCCGCGGCACGTGCGCTGGGTGCAGCTGGCACGGCAGTTAGGCTTTCCCACCTGGAAGCGCCTGTTGGCCCCGGCCCTGGGCACGGCCGGCACGGTGCTGTTTCCGGCTCTGGCGGTCAAGTCCTGGGGGATTGCAGGGCTGTTGTGGCCCTGGACCTATGCCCCGGTGGCAGCCAGTTGGTGCCCTTGGCTTTGGCGGGCATGGACTCGCTGGGAATATGCCCGAGGCATCCGCCGCCAGGTGCGGGTGCTGGACCACGAAACCGGCTCGCTGTGGCACATGCTGCAGCGGCTCTCCGGCGACGACCTGGGCGGCCAGCCTCTGCCCACCCAGGACCGCACCGACGACCGCTACGAGCTGCTGGTGAAGCTGCAAGGGGTGCTGCGGGCCTTGGGCTACACGTCGCTGGTGGTGCTGGTGGACCGCGTGGACGAGCCGCACCTGATCAACGGCTCCCCGGAGCGAATGAAAGAACTGGTATGGCCGCTGCTGGACAACAAGCTGCTTTCCCACCCGGGCATGGGCTTTAAGCTGCTGCTGCCGGTGGAGCTGACGTACTTTATTGAGCGGGAATCGGCCCAGTTCCATCAGCGGGCCCGGCTGGACAAGCACAACCTGATCCGCTCGCTGGAGTGGAGCGGCGAGGCCCTGCTGGACGTGGCCCAGGACCGCCTGCGGGCCTGTGCCGAGCCGGGGCACGAGCCCAGCCTCTTTGACATGCTGGACCCGGAAATCAATCGCCAGCGGGTGATCGACGCGCTTGCCGCGCTGCGTACGCCGCGCAATTTGTTCAAGTTCATGTACCAGTTGCTGGCCAGCCACTGCAAGACTTTCTCCGAAGACCAGCCCGTCTGGACCATCTCCCGTGAGCGGTTCGAGACGGAACTGGCCCTGTACCAGCGCGAGCAGCAGGTGTATTTGTCACGTCCCGCGGCGGTGTAGCTGGTCGGCCAGGCGCTTGGCCGCTTGCTGGGCTCCGCGGATGCAAAACGGCACCCCTACCCCATCGTAGGCGTTGCCCAACAGGGCCAGACTGGGATGCTGTTGCAGGCGGCGGCGAATCTGCCACACGCGTTCCAGATGGCCCACGTGATATTGGGCCATGGCTTGCGGCCAGCGATACACCCGGTGCCAAAGCGGCCGTGCGGACCAGCCGCACAGCTGGCTTATTTCTTCCCAGGCCACCTGTTGTAGCTGCTGGTCGGAGCACTCCAGCAGGGGCTGCAACCGCTGCCCGCCGATAAACACCCGCACCAGCAATCCCTCCGGGGGCGCGCGGTGGGGGAACTTCACCGAGCTGAAACTCACGGCCAGGATGCGGCGATTCTCCACCTCCGGCACCACGAAGCCGAAGCCCTGGGGCGGTTGCGGTAACTGGCCGCGCCGCACGGCAAAGCAGACCACGGCCGCCGAGCCGTAAGGGATTTGGTTCAGCAGCCGGCTCAACGTGGCATCCTCCGCTGCAAGCAGCTCCGCGGCCCGATAGGCGGGTACGGCCAGCACCAGGGCATCGACCGTTTCGCGAAGGTGCTGCTGCTTGTCGGCGTCGGGTTCTTGCCGCCGCAGCTGGAGCTGCCAGCGGGAGCCTTGTCGCTGCAGGCCCACGGCCGCCGTGCGAAGCTGGAGGGCATCTTCGGGCAGTTGCTGGGCCAGGCGTTGGACCAGCTCGTGCATGCCCCGGCGTGGGGCCACGAACAGCCCGTAGCGGGCACCCGTGTCGCTGCCGTTTTCATTGCGGCGGGCCGACTTGCGGCGGCTGTGCCACCAGGCGGCTCCCAGGCTGCCGTAGCGGCGTTCCATCTGGACGAAGCGTCCCAGGGCCGCCTGCATGGAGAGCTGCCACGCGTCGGCCGCATAGATGCCCGCCACCAGCGGCTGCACCAGGCGCTGGAACGCCTCGCGGCCCATGCGGCGAATGGCAAACTCGGCCAGGGATTCGTCGGCTGGTTCCATCCGCGGGGGCACCAGCGGCTCGGCCAGCAGCCGCAGCTTGCCCCGCCAGGAAAGCAGCGGAGTGGTCAGCAGCGGGCCGATCCGCGTGGGCAGCATGACGGTGAAGCCTTCGGGGATGGGCACCACCTTGCCCCGGTGGACCACGTAAGCCCCGCGATGCTCGGGATTGGTGCCCACCAGCTCCACGCCCAGGCGGCGGCAAAGCTCCACGGCCCAGGGCACGTTGGTGATGAACATGTCGGCCCCGGCTTCGACGCAATAGCCGTCGATCCACTCGGTGCGCAGTGCCCCGCCGAGCCGCTCCGAGGCTTCCCAAAGCCGCAGCCGCACCCGGGGCACTTGCTGCCGCAGAAAGTAGGCCGCAGCCAGCCCGGACACCCCCCCGCCGACGATCCCCACCACAGGTGCCTGGTTCATGCTCCTGGATTCCCAGTCATTGCCGGAGTACAAGCAGCAAGGGGATCAGCGGCGGTAGGTTCCCACCAGCTCGGCCTGGGCCAGCACGTGGCCTTCCATCGCTTGGAGCACTTCCTCTTTGGTGGCCCCGGGCGGCAAGTCCAGCGCAGCATCCAGGGCATAAAGCTTGAAGTGGTAGTGATGCACTCCCGAGCCTGGCGGTGGCGAGGGACCGCGATAGCCGATCCGCTGCCCGGTGTGCCACGAGTTCAGCCCTTGCAAGGCTCCCGGGGGCTGGTCGAGCCGCTGCTCGGGGGGAATTCCCTCGGGAAGGCTGCGCGTGGAGCTGGGGATTTTGTACAGCACCCAGTGCACCCAGGGGTCGGGTGTGGGGGCGTCCGGGTCGTCGCAGATGAGCACGAACTCCCGGGTACCCTCGGGCACGCCTTCCCAACGCAAGGGGGGCGAGAAGTCCTCCCCGTCGGCAGTGTACTTGGCGGGGATGTCTCGGTTCGGCTCGAACGCCGAGCTGGAAAGTACCATGGTCATGGCTCGCCCTTCTCCTGAGGCCGTTGGAGGGGACGAAGGTCTGGAGCAGCCCGAAAACAGGCCAAGACCGACAAACAATACAAACCACACACGTTCCATAGGCGCGCGACTCGGCTGCAAGAGGTTGCCCGCAAGTTTCCCCGCTTCCTTCGATTATAACCCGCCGCGTCGGCAGCAAAACCGCTGTGCCGGGCCCCGGGGGCTTCCCTTCCAGGATCGACTGCGTAGAATTCCCCCGACGCAGCTCTAGCTCCGGGACGGGGCTGGAGACGGGGAGTGTCTTGTCCTCCTGCCGACGAGGAATCTGCCATGCCTCTGGATTTCGATCTGTGGAGTCTGTTGCAGCAACATCGCCAATCCCGACGCCAAAAAGAGAAATACTCCCTGGAACTCTCCGAAGAAGAACTCCAGCAGGGGCAGGAACGTTTTGCCTGCTTCCTGGGCTCACTGGAGATGGGCCGGGTGTGGGTGGAAGGTCCGGTGGCCGTGGTGTCGCTGCGCAAAATCTCCGGGGAACCCCTGCCCGACCCCTGGCTTTCGGCCTCCGAGGCCCTGCGACGCGATGTACTGGAAGTGCAGGAGGCCAAGCGCGCCTCGGTCCCCGTGCTGGAAATGGAAAACCGCGACCCGGAACACTACGTGCTGGTTCCTTCCGGTCAGGTGTTTCCCGGGGGAATGCAAACCCGCGGCGTGGCCGAGGAGGTGGCCCTGGCCCCCCGCCAAAAAGCCGAGGTGCCCGTCTATTGCGTGGAACGCAGGCGTTGGGGCGGCTCGCGCAAGTTCTCCCCGGACAAAAAGACCTATCGCAGCCCCGCCCGGGTCCATCGGGCCATCGCCCACAAGCTCTCCCAAGGCGCCCTGTGGGAAACGGTCCATCTGATGCACGCGATGTTGCAAACCCACTCGCCCAGCGAAAGCCTGGCTGATTTGTACGAAGAGGTGAACCCCAAAATCGAACAGCACCGCCTGTGGCGGGCGATCTCCCGGCAGCTGGAACCGGACGCCTGCGGGGTGCTGTTGTTTTACGCCCAGGAGCTGAAACTGGCCGAGGCGTTCGCCGAACCCTCGCTGGCCAGGGAGCAGCTCCTGGAGCAGCTTCGCTGTTTCCTCATCGACGTAATGCTGGAGCAACACGCCCGGACCAGCCCGCCCCCTTCCCTGGAAGAAGCCGAAGTGCAGCAGCAGGCCCGCCGCGTGCTGCAACATCTGCAAGCCGGCCCTTGGACCCCCTACCGCCGCCTGGGAGCCGGCCAGCTGTGGACACTCCAAACCCCGCAGTGCGGCGGCCAGGCCCTGTGTTGCAAGCAACAGGTGATCCACTTCCTGGCCGTGCCGTCGCTGACCGCGTAACCGGGAACCCCAAGCGGGTTGTTCTTGCCGCGGAAGCTCCGGCGCAATGGCGCATGGGGCAAGCCGCAAGCCGAGCCGTCTTTCCCCCCGCTGACGCGGGGGGCCTCCGCCGACTCAGTACGTGTTTAGCGTGCCAGCATAAGACGGAACGTTTCCAGAGCAAAAACGAGTCGATACTCGTCCGGCGAGCCGCGCGCGTCAGCACGCGGTTGTATTGCCGCTGGCGCTGGTTCTTGTAGCCGCGAGCCGTGGGCGTAAGCCCACGGAGAGCACGGCAATCATGCGCCGCTTTCTTATCGTCTCCGGGAGCTTACGCTCCCGGCTCGCTGTGATCTGTTTTCTTGCACCGGAGCGGAAGCTCCCAGTGGCTGGCGGCCCTGCCGCCTCCGGGAGCTCGTGCTCCCGGCTCGCTGTGATCTGTTTTCTTGCACCGGAGCGGAAGCTCCCAGTGGCTGGCGGCCCTGCCGCCTCCGGGAGCTCGTGCTCCCGGCTCGCCGTTTGTTGAAGAATCGGCGTTTGTTTTCACTTCGGCGAGCCCCGAGCTTGGAGCCGGGGGTGAGACAAACAAGCGCATTGCGTTTTTTTTCTCCGCGGGCTCACGCCAGCGGCTCGCCGGTTGGTGTGTGAGTCGGTGTTTTTTCTCGCTTTGGCGAGCCCCCGGCTTTAGCCGGGGGAGTTTTTCAATCATGCGTTTGTTTGTTGTTTTTCTCTGCCAGCTGAGTACGTGTTTAGCGTGCCAGCACAAGGTGTGATGTGTCCAAACCATAAAGCAAGCCGAAGGCTTGCCAGTCTTGTAGCCGGTGGTCGTAGCGCAGCGGAGACCACCGGAAAGCGACGGTCATTACCCCACCCAGCACCCCGGCAGGGGTGCCAGACACAAGGACCGTTTTGCCCTCTGGCATCCCTTCGGGATGCTAAAGGACAAGGAAAAATGCTGCCTTCCGGGGGTCTGACAACCCCCGGCTATAAGAGTGCGACGCCTGCGGCGTCGGTCCTCCGGCTGCTAGCTGGCTAAACACGTACTACGCCCGCGGCTCGCCAAGCCTCCAAGCCTCCACGCCCCCCCAGGCGGGACATCTCGTGTCCCACCTGGCCTTGCGCCCCGGGCGTTTCTCGTTGCCATCCCGATCCGGTTTTCCGAAAATGAAGCGTGTCGCAATCGGTATCTGAGACACGTGGAAAACGACTCCTGTACAAGGGGCAACAGCCATGTGGGTCCGGGGCGTTCTGCGACGCTTGCTCGTTGTGTGCCTGGCGGGCGTGTTGGGCATCCATTTGGCAGCCGGGATGGTTCGGAGCCAGGAAGACGACGAGTTGGATGCGCTGTTTCCTCCGCTTCCTGTCGAAGAACCGGAGCCTGCCTCGGAAAGCGGGTATTCCCTCTCCACCTTGCTACAACGGGTGTGGGTGCAAAAGCCCTTGGTGCGGCAACAACGGGCCGTGGTTCCCTTGACGTTGGCCGGGGCGGACCCGCTGCCGCAGTCCTGGTTGTTGGCCTCCGAAGCGTTGCAGCAAGGGCACCTGCGGGTGCTCGAGGGAGGGGGGGTGCCCCGATTGACAGTCGAAAACCGCAGCAGCAAGTACCACATTTTCATTCCGGCCGGGCAGGTGTTCGACGGCGGCAGGCAAAACCGCAGCCTGGCCGACGAACTGGCCCTGGGCCCCGGGCAACGCGCTGGAATCCGGGTCTATTGCGTGGAGGCCGGCCGGTGGAGCGGTTCCCGGTCTTTTCGCCGCGGCCAGTACCTGGCTCCTCCGTCGCTGCGGTGGACGATCCTCTCCGGCCAGGGACAAAGGGCCGTGTGGGCGCAGGTGGCCCAGTTGCACCGTGGCCTCTCTATTCGCTCCAGCAGTGGAAATCTGCTGCTGGCGTATCATCATCCTCGCCTCCGCCGGGCCATGAACTCTTTCCGCCGCAACATCCAGCCGCGGCTGCCCAAGCGGACCGTTGGCGTAGTGCTGTTGTACCAAGGGGAGTTTATCGCCGCGGAGCTGTTCGGTTCCCAGCAGTTGGCCCAAGCCGCGCTGCCCCAAGTGCTGGATGCCTTTTACCTGGAATCCGTGGTACAGCCGCGGCGTGCCTTCCCAGCTTCGGCATCACCTCCGGCGGATCGCCTGGTGCGGCAGTTGGTGAATCTGATGGCCGAGGCTCCCTGGCGGCGTTCCCATCGTTCGGGCGCCGGAGAAGTTTGGACCTTGGAAACCGCCCAGCTTTTGGGCCGAGGGCTCACCTACCAGGGCCGTCCGGTACACCTGGTCGTTTTTCCCAAGTAAGGCACCGCAGCCCAGCTAGAACTGCCCCTTTTGCCAGAACTCGATCGAGGGACATTTCCCTTCAGGCTAGGCCCGTCGTGGTCCGAATTTCTGCCGCGCTGAACCACCCGGAGGCCAAGAAGCCGCTGGCTCGCTAACTGCGGGCTGACGGTGCGCGGCTGGCTAACCGCCGACTGACGATGCACTGCTGGCCGTTTGCGAACCAAAAACGACGTTTGTTCTCGCACAGGCGAGCCGCGAGTGTCAACTCGCGGAGTAAATTCGTTACGCTCCCGGCGCGCTGTGATCTGTTTTCTTGCATTGGAGCGGAAGCTCCCAGTGGCTGCGGCCCTGCCGCCTCCGGGAGCTTACGCTCCCGGCGCGCTGTGATCTGTTTTCTTGCATTGGAGCGGAAGCTCCCAGTGGCTGCGGCCCTGCCGCCTCCGGGAGCTTACGCTCCCGGCTTGCTGTGATCTGTTTTCTTGCACTGGAGCGGAAGCTCCCAGTG
>JALSGI010000905.1 GCA_026982835.1 Planctomycetota bacterium
GGCTCCCCAGCCCCGGCGCGTGATGCACGTCTGGAGCGACGTCGGCTATTGCGAACTGGACTTTGCTGCCCGGAGCTGCCGCACGATCCAGGCCGGGCAGGCGTTGCGGGAGCGCCCCGTGCAAGTGGAGGAGCTTTCGCCGGCGGAAAACCAGCAAGTGGCCCAACACCTCTACGACCACTACCTGCTGCAGCAAGAACGCGCCCAGCCGCAGCGGAATCCGTTGGCCGAGGAGCTGGCCGATTTTCTGGCCGCGGTGCGGGAGAGTCGCCGCCCGCGCACCCCCGGGGCCGAGGCGGCCCAGGCGGTGGCGGTGGCCGAGCAGATTGTAGCCCAAATCCGCTCGCAACTTACCCCGGCAGCTCACCAGGCCCCTCCAGCCCGCGACACCGAACCGGCCATCTTGCCGCTGGAGAGGGCCCGGGCAACCCGCCGCCGCGAGGCGGGCTAGCGGGTGCGGCTGAAATTCTGTTGCGCGATTGGGCAAGATATAGAAAATAGGTCGTCATAGGATGGATTTGTGTTTTATTTCTTTCCCCTATGACGACCTAAAGGAGTTTACCGTGAGTGTAATCTCCCCCGCCCGCCGAGAGCAACTGCACCAATCGCTCGACCAAATGATCGACACGTTGCCCGACTCGCTGGCCGAGATCGAGAAGACCGAACAACTCATCTGCCAATGGCTGCAACAAATGGCCAACCAGACGTTCCGCCACTGGGCCGAGGAGGCCAAGCCCCGCGAAAAGCCCTCCTCCTGTCCCCAGTGCGGCCAAACACTGCGGCACCGCGGTAGAGTCCGTCTCCAGGTGCAGACGCGGTTGGGCGTGGTTTGCTTCCTCATTCCGCGATACCGCTGCGGGCGTTGTCAGCAGGACTACTACCCGGACGGGGAGCAGCTGCGGTTTGGCTCGCACGGGGTGAGCGTTCCGCTGGCACAGTTGATTTGCCGCTTGATGGTACGCGTTTAGCGTGCCAGCACAAGATGAAGCGCTCCCAGAGCAAAAGAGTTGATTTTTATCCGGCGAGCCCCGGGCTTTAGCCCGGGGAGAGCCGAACAAGTACATTACGTTGTTTTTCTCCGCTGGCTGAAGCCAGCGGCTC
>JALSGI010000906.1 GCA_026982835.1 Planctomycetota bacterium
GTAGATGGGGATGATGGGCAGTTGGTCCATCAAGATGCGTTCGGCCCGGTGGTAAAGCTCCAGTCGCCGCCCCAGGTCGGCTTCCTGCGAGGCCAGATCGATCAGGCGGTCGTACTCGGGGTTTTTCCAGCCGGTCTGGTTGTTGGCACTTTCGCTGTGGAACATGCGCAGAAAAGTGTCCGGGTAGGGATAGTCGCCGATCCACCCGGCCCGGGCCACGTGGTAATCGCCTTCCCGCTGGGCCGAAAGGTAGGCGCCCCATTCCATGTTCCGCAGGCCCACGTCGATTCCCAGGTGCCGCTTCCACTGGGATTGGATCAGCTCGGCCACGGCCTGGTGGGCTTCGCTGGTGTTGTAAAGGATTTCGATCCGCGGGAACCCCCGGCCCCCGGGATAGCCGGCCTGGCGAAGCAGCCGCCGGGCCAGCTCGATGTTTTCCCGCTGGCACGGGGCCACCTGGTAGCGATGGCCCAACGCCCCCAGGTACTGGTTGATCACCGGCGGCACGAAGCTGTAGGCCGGCTGCTGCCCGGCCCGAAGCACCGTCTGGATAATCTGCCGCCGGTCCAGGGCCAGGCTCAAGGCGCGCCGCACGCGCACATCGCGCAAAGGGCCCTTGGTCACATTGACGCGGTAGTAATAGGTGCCCAGATAGCTGCCGGGCCGGAGCATCTTGCGGCGGATCAGCTCCGGCACCACGGTGTGCGGCACGGTGGGCACCCAATCCACCTGGCCGGTGAGGAACATGTTCAGCGCTGTGGTGTCCGATTTCACGGCCAGCACGTCGATCACCTCCAGCCGCACCTGCTTACGGTTCCAGTAGGTGGGGCTTTTCACCAGCCGGATGCGGTCCCGTACCCGGCGGCTATGGAGCACGTAGGGGCCGTTGCCCACGAAGTGCTCGGGCATCATCCACTGCTGGCCCCAGCGGGCAATCGTCTCCCGGTGCACGGGAAACATGGGATAAAAGCCCATCAGGTAGAGAAAATACGGCGTGGGGCGTTCTAAAACCACTCGGAGTGTGTGGCGGTCCAGGGCCTTCACAGCCACCGTTTGGGCAAAGGAGGGGACGATCCAATGGGCCACTTTCACGCCGGGGGGCGTGACGCCGGTGGTCGCCGCGCCTCGGGCCGTGGGCTCCCGCAGCACGAAACGCTGCAGCGTGCCGTCTTCCAGGCGGACCTGGTAGATTTTTTCCGGCTCTCCGCTGCCGGAGGATTTTTCCTCCACGGCCACCAGCGTCCCTTGGAGCACGGGGCGGGTGGCCACGTTGGACGGCTTGCCCGGCGGCGGAGGTAGCTCCACTTCTACCGGCTCGCCCACTTGAGGCTCACCCACCGTAAAGTGCTTCGCCCCGCGAATGTACCACAGCTCGTAGGCGTAGTCGGCTGCCGTTTCCCGGTGCAGGAAGCGGCGGAAGGACCAGACGAAATCCTCGGCCGTAACCGGCTGGCCGTTGGACCAGCGCGCCTCGCGACGCAGATGGAACGTGTAGGTGAGCCCGTCGGGGGCCAGGCAGGCCCAGCGTTCGTTCCCTTGCGCGTCCTTCGTGCGGTAGATGTTTTTGGCCACTCCCGGCACTGGCTCCAGCGTTTCGGGGTGCCAGGAGCACAGCCCCTCGAACAGCGCCCGCAGCACGCGGCCTTCGGGGGTGCCGGTGGCTCGGGCCGGGTCGAGCGTGCCCACCTCGTCCCCATTGCACAGGGTCAAATCCGCCGGCGGAAGCGTTCCCAGCGGCAGCGCCCAGGCGCTTGCCAGCAACAGCACGGCGAACAGGGCCAACAGGAGCCAGTTTCGCATGGGGCGAGTGTCCTGCGGGAAAGCGGCCGAGGGAGCGAAGGCACTAGGGCCGTATTTTATCGCACCGCCGCAAGCTTTGCACACCGGGGCGATTCTCCCGGTGAAGGGGATTGCTTACAATGGAACAGGTGGAGCCCTAAACTTCGGGGCCACCGGCGCGCTTCCCGGCAGGAGGACCGAATCATGTTCCGGCACACGTTTCTGGCGGCCGTGGCGGGGACGATGCTCCTGGTTGGCGGGCACAAGGAGCTTGAAGCCCACGAACCGAAAAAGCCCGACAAACCCAAGCCCAATCCTCCGGCGGCAACCCAGCCCCAGCGGGACCGGCTGCCCGAGCCCCAGCGGCGGGTGTATGGGCCTTCGCGAGGCCGTTCCCCCCGGGCTCAAACTCAACAGCCACGCAACAGGCAACCTTCCATCTACTACGGGCCGCGGCGGTATTCCTACTACCGCTACGTCTATCCCCGCTACTACGGCTACAGCCCTTACGTGCGGCGGTACTACTTCTACGGCCCCGTGTGGTACTACGGTCCTTACTGGGGACCCGGCTACTACGTCCCCCCGCCGGTGTTTTACCGGGCGTGGTACTATCCGCCGGTGATCCACCACCACTGGGATCATCACTTTCACTTGGATTTCCACCACGGGGGACTTCATCACGGCGGATTCCACCACGGCGGTTTTCATCACGGGGGATTTCACCACGGCGGGCACCACTTCGGGCATCACTAATGGTTGGTGCCGGTTTGTTTGGAATGAGCCCCGCGCGTCAGTGCGGAAGTCTTGGGTCGTGAGTCTTGGGTCTTGAGGATCCGGAGCCCCGCACGTCAGTGCGGGGAGAATCGGCGTGCGGGGCGTGGCCTGCGCAGGGTGCTACCGCATCAGAGCAAGTACAAGCGTCTATTCTTGCAACGGCGAGCCTGTGGCTTCAGCCGCGGGAGAACCAAAGATCCCCCCGCGTTAGCGGGGGGAGTCACTGAACAAGAACAAACCGCCGGTTTTCCAACCGGCGAGCCGTCAGCTTCAACTGGCGGAGGACGGCAGGGCTGTCGGCCACTGGGAGCTTCCGCTCCAGTGTAAGAACAAACGCAAACACACCAATCGGCGAACCGGGAGCGTAAGCTCCTGGAGCAAACAAGCGTTCATTTCGATTCGCTCCGCAGGCTCATGCCCATGGCTCGCTTGGGCAAGAAAAATCGCCGACCCTCGCATGCGCACGTCGGAGCGGGCAGAACTTCTCGCAGGGCTCGTCTCCCTGTCCGGTGTGGGGTAAAACACTCTTGAAGTCCGGCCGGGGCTTTTTCCGGCTTGCAGCCGCCGGCAAGAAAAGTAACGGTTTCTCCTTGAAAGGACCGCCTGGAATGACTCAACCGAAAGTCGCCCTGGTGACCGGGGGCGGTCGCGGCATTGGGGCCGCCACCGCCTTGGCCCTGGCACGCGAAGGCTACCATGTGGCCGTCACCGCCCGAACCCAGCACGAGCTGGACCTGGTCACCGAGCAAGTGCGGGCAAGCGGCGTGGACGGGCTTTCCCTCCCGGCAGACCTCACCCAGAAGGAAGAGATCGACCGCGTGGTTTCCGAGGTGGAACAGCACCTGGGGCCGGTGGATGTGTTGGTGAACAACGCCGGGGTGGGCAGCAGTGCCGATCCCCGCCCGCTGCTGGAGTTTGATGACCAGTTCTGGGAGTTTACCCTCCGGCTCAATGTCACCGTGCCCTACTGGCTTATCAAGCGCACCGTGCCGGGGATGGTACAGCGTGGTTGGGGGCGGGTGATCAATGTCGCCTCGATCAATGCCAAGGTGCCCAGCTTCCACGGCGCGGCCTACACGGCCAGCAAGCACGCCCTGGCCGGATTGACCAAGGCGGCGGCCCTGGAACTGGGCGGCACCGGCGTGACGGTCAACGCCGTCTGCCCCGGGGTAACTCGTTCCCAGATGAACGATCTGCGGCTGCAGTACGACGCCCAGCTGCTGGGCACCACGGTCGAGCAGCTGGAACGGGAAGCCTCCCCCCTGGGGCGGCGACTGGAACCGGAGGAGGTGGCCGCGCTGATCGTCTTTTTGGCCGGGGAGGAGGCCCGGGCCATCAACGGCCAGCTCATCAACGTCTGCGGCGGCAAGCTGTTGGCCTGCTAGATTTCCGTTTACGGAGCCTGTTGCCGTGGCCTGCGCGTTGCTTTCGCTGGGTTCTAACCTGGGGCAGTCGGCCCGGCTGCTGCAACAGGCCCAGGAGGAACTTGTGCGGCGCGGGCTTGGCGTGGCTCGGGCCAGCCGTCCCTGGCGGACCCGGGCCGTGGGCGGTCCGCCGGAGCAAGGGGAGTTCTTAAACCAGGCCCTGCTGGTGGAAACCTCGTTGCCTCCTCGGAGGCTGCTTCAAGCATTGCAGCAGATCGAACAAGCCCTGGGCCGGGTTCGCCAGAGGCGTTGGGCGGCTCGCACTATCGACATCGACTTGCTGCTCTACGAACAACACATGCTCCACTCCCCCGAGCTGCAACTGCCCCATCCGCGGATGAGCTTTCGCCGCTTCGTGCTTCACCCGGCCGTGGAGGTGGCCGGAGAGATGGTCCACCCGGTGGCGGGGCGTTCGTTGCGGCAGCTGCTGGACCATCTAGACCGCACCGCCCCGGTGGTCTGGATTGCCGAGGAAGGACTGTGGCACCACGTGGATGCGGCCCTCGGCAAGCAGCATTCCCCGGGAGTGGGGAACAGGCTCTCCCATCCTCCCGTCGAGAAAAACGTCCCCTTGGGCTCGTTGCGGCTGGAGCGGCTCGGCACGCTGGAGCAATACAGCGCGTTTTGCCGCCGGTGGGAGGAAGCTTCTTCCTGCGAGGCTTGGACCACCTGGGGCGTGTGGGTAGGAAAACAGTTCCCCCCCAGCGAAGCCCTGCCTCGGCTGGTGGTGGCCGGTGCAATCGGCTCGGGCGGGAGGAATGGGGGCGAGCTGTTGCATCGCTGGCAGCAGGCCGTGCGGCACGTGGGGCCTCACCTGGTTTGCCTCTTTGCCGGTGCGGAACACCTGCTCGAAGAACTGGAAGCGGCCTTGCTGGCCACCCAACCGGCGACGATCCGGGGCCCCTGCGGCCCGTAAACCGGAATATCCCCACCAGCCCGTCTCGGCGCCCCCAGGGGGCATCCTATACTTATATGCTTTTGCAACGGAAATCCGCTGCCTCTGCACGAGGACCAGTTGCCGGAGCCGTGCCATGAACTATCGCCTGGTGGCCTACGGCTTGATGTTTGTGGCCTTGGCCGTGTCCGTGGCCATGCTGACGAGCCTGCCTTGGGCCGTGCCCTGGATGAGCCACACGCCGCAGTTTGAGACGATGCCTTTTTTGGGCATGCTGGTTTCGGCCGCGGTCAGTGCCGGGGTGGCGGCCGTATTGTGGGTCGTCGGACGCCGGGCCCAGGGCACCTTGTACCGCAAGGAGGCCATAACGGTGGTGGGCCTGGGCTGGCTGCTGGCTTCGGCCCTGGGGGCGCTGCCGTACCTGCTGTGCGGGTGCTACGTGGGACCGGAGCAGCCGATGGGTCTGGTGGATGCGCTGTTCGAGTCCGCTTCCGGCTTTTCCGGCACGGGAGCCACCGTGATCACCGACCTGGAAACCCCCGAGCTTGTGCCCCGCTGCGTGCTGTTCTGGCGCTCGATGACGCACTTTCTGGGCGGACTGGGTTTCATGGTGTTGTTCGTGGCCGTGCTGGGCCAAGGGACGCTGGGGCGGATGCTGATGTTGACCGAAATGTCCGGCCCCACCAAAAGCGTTTCCCATTCCCGAGCCCAGGTGGCCGCGCTGGCATTCGCCTCGGTCTACCTGGTGCTCAACGCGGCGCTGGTGGTGCTGCTGATGCTGATGGGCGTGTCGCTGTTCGATGCCCTGTGCCACGCCTTCGGCACGGTGGCCACGGGGGGCTTTAGCACCTATAACGATTCCATCGCTCATTTCCAAAGCCCGGCCATCGAGTGGACCATCGCCCTGTTCATGATCCTGGCCTGCACCAACTTCTCGCTGCTTTACCTCACCGCCGTCAAGCGTACGCTGGAACACGTGCGGAGCAACGTCGAGTTCCGCGTTTATTTGCTGGTGTTGCTCACCGGGGCGGTGGCCGTGTGGGCTTCGGGGCTGTGGGCCAAGGATTTTTCCTCCTGGAGCGAAGGAGCCCGCTACAGCTTCTTCCAGGTCGCCTCCATCATCACCAACACCGGCTTTGCCACGCAGGACTTTGACCGCTGGAACCAGTTCGCCCGGGCGGTCTTGTTTCTGCTTATGTTCGTCGGCGGCTGTGCCGGCAGCACCAGTTGCAGCATCAAGGTGATTCGCCACATCCTGGTGTTCAAAATCCTCCGCCTGGAGCTGGAACGCAAGTTCCATCCCAACGTGGTGCGGCCGCTGAAGGTGGGCAAAGAGGTCTGGGACGACGCCGAACTGCCCCGGGACATTCTGGCCTATTTCACCCTGGTGCTGGTGGTGTTCGTGTTGGGTTGGCTGGCCCTGGTGCTGCTGGAACCCACGGCCACTTGGACCGTCCAAGGGCGCAGTGCCAACGACAAGCTCATCGACTGTGCAAGCGCCGTGGCCGCCACCATCAACGGCGTAGGCCCCGGCTTGGGCACCGTGGGAGCCGCTCAGAACTACCAGGACTTCAACCCGGCGACCAAGCTGCTGCTGAGCTTCTTCATGTTGCTGGGCCGCCTGGAGTTCTTCCCCTTGCTGGTGATGTTCTTCCCCCGCTTCTGGACGGGGGAGTAGCAGATGGGGGCATGCTGAGCGGACTCACCGGCCGGTGGAAAATCGTTCGCTCGTCTCCGGCGGTTTCGCTATGTTGAAGGAGCGTGGCCTGGGCGATTTCCGCTTTTCCCGCAAGAGCATCCCTACTGCCATGAACCGACTGGTTCGTTGCGTCCTGCCGGTTTTGGTGTGGTCGATCGCTGCTCTGGCTGCCCAAGGACAGCTAAAGCCGGAGCAGGTGCCCGAGTACGAAATCCGCGCCCGGGTGCTGCGGGCCGGGGACGTGGTGCCGGGACAGAAGCACATGTTCCGCTTCTTCTTCGCCCCGCTGACTAAGCCCGTGCAAACCCAGGGGACCGACTGGACCCCCTGGGTGCGGATCACCCGCAAGGAAATCGCCGCCCAGTTGAAACGCTACCCCAACACGCACCTGCGGAATGGCCCTTTTGTAACGGGTCTGCGCGTCTCCCCTGCGCCGGAAGCCACATACGTTCAAGTGCAGATTCGCTGGCCGGAAGAAGGCCGAACCACCACCTTGGAAGCCGATTTGTTCGGACCGCGGCTGGGACTGTTGCTCGTGGGAGCTAACGCATCTATTCCCCGGAAGTACGACACACGCTACTGGCATTTTTTCCGGGAGGTTCCCCTTCGGTCCCAGCAACGCCCCCAGCACTTCGTCATCGTGGATCGCTACATCGGGCTGGACGACGACCGCGGGGCGTGGCTGGCGGGCTTTGAGCATCTGGCTCGGGGCGGTTTTACTGCACTGATGGTGCCGCCCCAGCCCAAGCTGCGGACGCTCTACGAAAAAACCGGCTTGAAGCGGATTGCCTGGGCCGTCTATGCCCCGCCGGGCTACACGTTCGATTACGACGAAAAGAAAGTCACTGCCGAGGCGATTCGCCGCTGGGCTCAAGGGCAAGCCGGAGCCTACAGCCGGGCAGGATTTCAACCGCGGCAAATGGCCCTGTTCACCATGTCCGACGAGCCGGGCTGGTATTACCCGGCCACGTATCGGGCACTGGAACAGTCGCCCCAGGGGATGAAGCGATTCCACGAATATCTCCGCCGGCAGGGGATGACGCCCCAGCGGCTGGGGCGTTCCCGATGGGAACAAGTGCGCCCCTTGGGACCTAGCCAGGTGCGTACTCCCGGCGACCGCCGGTTGTTCTACTGGACATGCCGCTTTTTCTCCTGGGATTCCGCGCGGCACTTTGCCCGCTGCCGCCAGGAGCTGGCCCGGGCCTTCGGCCACCAGCTGCCCGTGGTCACCAACTGGAACTTCTTCGCCGGGCGGTTCTACGTGCCAGGCCCGGTGGCCAATAACCGGGACAAAAAGCACCCGGATGCGGCCATGGGCGG
>JALSGI010000907.1 GCA_026982835.1 Planctomycetota bacterium
GCGGCGACACGAGTCGCACCGTTCCACGTGCCGCTGCACCTGCTGCGATTCCCCCGAGGGAAGCTGCCCAAGAAGAAATTGCCGGAGCCTGGCGGTTTGCGGACAAGAGGAAGTAGCGGCCATCGCGCGTTTTTTCACGTCCCGAGAACCCCTTTGCACCCCAAGCAGGAGAAGGAGCCTCGGCCAAGGTTCTCATCTCCAGCCCGGGGCAATCCCGCGGCGCCTCGCGCAAGGATCTGTCAAGGCGCACACCCAGACCTCATAATATTACCAAACCCCACTGAAGAGGGTGGGTCAGTCGGGCTGGGATTTTCCGAAAAATTTTTTCTGCCGCTTCCTGGAAGACCTCCCGCGAGGGGCTCTCCGAGGACCGGGGCGGCTTGGGGCAGGGGAACGCACCGGCCAAGGCCACCCTAGCCGGAGGCCAGTTGGAAAAGCTCGGCCGGCGGTTCCGGCTCGGTGAGCTTCAACTGGAACTTCTCTTGCAGCAGCTTGAAGACGTTGGGCGTCAGAAACGCCGGCGGGTTGGGCCCCAGCCGGATGCCCTTTACGCCCAGGGAAAGCAGCGACAGCAGCACGGCCACGGCCTTCTGCTCGAACCAGGAGATCACCAGCGACAGCGGCAACTGGTTCACGCCGCACTGGAACGCCTTGGCCAGGGCCAGGGCCACCTGGATGGCCCCATAGGAGTCGTTGCACTGGCCCAGGTCCAGCAGCCGTGGCAGCCCGGCCACCGTGCCGTAGTCGTGGTTGCGGATGCGGAACTTGCCGCAGCCCAGGGTGAGGATGATGGCGTCCTGGGGGGCTCTTCGGGCCACTTCGGTAAAGTAGTTGCGCCCCGGTTCCGCCCCGTCGCAGCCGCCCACCAGGTAAAAGTGCTTCACCTGCCCGGAACGGACCGCCTCGACGATCTTGTCGGCCAAGGAAAGAATCACCGAGTGGTGGAAGCCGATGGTGCTCTCGCCCTGCTTTTGTTCCGGCAGGGGCGGGCACTGCCTGGCCAGCTCGATCACTTCGGAGAAATCGTTGCCACGGACGCGCCTGCCGCCCGGCACGGCCGTCACGCCGGTGGTGAAGAGCCGATCCTTGTACGTCTCCCAAGGGATGAGCACGCAGTTGGTGGTGGCCACGATGGGACCGCTGAACTGAGTGAACTCCAGGTGCTGGTTCTGCCAGGCGGTGCCGTAGTGGCCGGCCAGGTGCGGGTAGGCCTTGAGCCGGGGATAACTGTGCCCCGGAAGCATCTCCCCGTGGGTATAGACGTTCACCCCGGCGTGCTGGGACTGCTCCAGCAGCTCGGCCAGGTCCAGCAGGTCGTGGCCGGTGACCAGGATGCCGGGCCCGGCCTTGGTCCCTTCATAGACGGTGGTGGGCTCGGGTGTGCCGAAACGCTGGCGGTGCCCCTGGTCCAGCAGCTCCATCACCCGCAGGTTGTGCCGCCCGCACTCCAGCACCATCTCCAGCAGGCTTTCGGGATCGAAGTTGACGTTGGTCACGGTGGCAAACAGGGCTTGCTCGATGAAGGCGTTGACCTCCGGATCGGTCTTGCCCAGCCGCCGGGCATGGTAGGCATAGGCGGCCATGCCCTTGACCCCATAGAGCAGCAACTCTTGCAGGGCCTGCACGTCGGGGTCCTTGCCGCAGACGCCCAGATCGACACACCCCACCCCGTTTGCCGTTTGCTCACACTGGTTGCAGAACATCGGCACGCTCCTTGACAGGCGAAAGGGGCGGCCCTCGGGACCGCGCGACGGGAGCCGGCGGTTCCTGCCCGGGACCTGGTGCAGGCAAGCATAGCCCAAGCAAAAATGGATTTCAAGACCTTGATATCTATTTTGTGCTAGGCTACCATGAGAGCCGCAAACCACGGGTATTTTCAGAGGCTATCGCGATCCGCCGCTGGAAAGGAACCGCCCATGAAACGCATCGACGAGCAACGCCTGGAGGAAGACCTGGCCTACCGCTTCGGCTACTTGCAGGAGTTCATCGGCTTCGGGCCCGCGGACGTGCAGGCCATCCGGGAGGCGATTCCCTACCTGGCTCCCCGCGTGGGGCAGATCGTCGAGGCCACCTACGAAAAACTTCTCGCCTACGACGCCACCGCCCGCCACTTCCTCCCCCGGCAACACGGCTACCAGGGAAAGCTGCCCGAGGGGCTGGAGGACCTCTCCCAAAACCACGCCCAGATCCGGTTCCGCAAGGAGCACTTGCAGCGTTACTTGATGAACCTGCTGGGGCACTCGTACAACGAAAAGATCGCCGTTTATCTGGACACCGTGGGCAAGATGCACACGCCCCGGGCGGGCAACCCGCAGATCGATGTGCCGCTGGTGCAGATGAACGCCTTGATGGGGCTGCTGTCGGACATTCTCTGGGAACACCTGGCCGCCTCGGGCCTGGAGGGGGAGAAGCTTTTGCGGATCGGCCGGGCGTTCAACAAGCTGCTGTGGCTGCAAAACGACTTCATCACCAGGCACTATGCCGCTCAGCCCCTGGCGGCCGAAGCGGCCGGGGCGTGAACCCTCTGCCCAAGGGGGTTCTTGCCAGGAATTGGACCCGGCAATGGCAAGGGAAGCCATCCGGCGGCTTGCCCTGGGGGGTGGCGTTTTTAGGAATTGTGCCGTGGTGCGAGGGATTCGGCCGAGAAAGCCCTAGGGGGCAGCCGCGGCCCCGCTCCCTTGCCGCACCAACTGCACGCCCCAACCCGAGGTGCCGAACGCCTCCACCGGCACGGCGAAACACAGCCGATGCCTGCCGCGGCCAAGTTGCAATCGCACGCGGGGCTGCACCGGCTCGGGACGCCCGTCGATCCACATTTGGACTCCCTGCCAGGCAGGGATTTCCAGCACCACCTCCCCCGGCCGGTCCATCGCCACCACGTTGCGCAGCACCACGCGGCGCCCGGACGTGCCGCGCAGTTGCAGCACGGGCAGCTCTTCCCGGGGAAGCGTCCCCTGCACCGTGCTATAGACCCGCTGCCAGGAAAACTCCGGGTGGTCCTGGGCGGCCAGTTGCAAGCTCTGGCGGCGGATCAGGTACATCACTCGCTTGCTGGGCCGGAGCACTTCCCAGGTGCGAATCCACGGCTGGCGATTCACCTGGTAGGGACCCAAGCGGCCCAGCTCGTAAAGGAACCGCAACAGGTCGATCAGCTCCTGCCGGGTCATCTGCTCGGCCAGCCCTTCGGGCATCAGCGACCGGCCCGGGGCACGCTGTTCGATTTGGGACTTGGGGATCACCACCAGCTGGTCGTTGGCGTCGCGCAGCACCAGTTCCCGACCGTCCTCGCGGACGCGGATGCCGGTGTGGATCTTCCCCTGGGAGTCGATCACCACCTCGGAGTGGTAGTTTTCCTTGATGGCCTTGTTGGGCACCAGCACGGCTTCGATCAGGTAGTCCAGCGGGGAGGCCGCACCGATGGAGGTCAAATCCGGCCCCACGCGCCCCCCGGCCCCCGAGATGGCATGGCACCGCTGGCAGGCCAGGTCCGCACGGCGATAGACGCGTTGGCCCCGGTCCGGGTCGCCTTGCTGGAGCACCAATCGGGCCAGCTGGGCGATTTCCTCTTTGCTCGGCGGCGGGCTGGTGGCACCGATCCGGCCGGCAGTGCGCAAGGCCGCTTCCAGTTCCTGCGGCACGCGAGCCGTGCTGCGGGCAAGCCGCAAGCCCACCTTGGCCACCTCCTTGGGCAGTTTGCTTCCCTGGAGGGCTTGGGCCAGCAGGGAGGCTCCGTTTTGCCGGGTCAGAAACACGCGGAAGACCGGCGCAGGATCGCGTCCCTGGGGCCACCGGGCCAGCAGCTTTACGGCCTCTTGGGCGGCATGTTTCGGCGCCCGGGAAAGCTGCCCTTCCAGGGCCGCTTGCAGCACCGCCGGGGCGGCCTGGGGCTGGAGCGCCTCCTGGGCCAGCTTGCGCCAGCAGGGGAGTTGCAGCTGGGCAGCCGTACGCAGGGCCTGGGCCTGCACGGCCGAAGGCACTTGCCCGCCCCGGGCCAGTTGCTCGATCACGCCGGCCGGATGCCCTTCCTTCCACGCCCCTGCAAGCTCCAGGGCGGCAAGCAACCGCCGCTGGTGTTGCCGCGGAGCCGCAGCCCAACGCTTCAGCAGCTCTCGAAGCGGACGGCGATCCACCGGGGGCACGAGCTTGCGTTGCCGGGCCGCCAGGGCCAGCCCACGCAACAGGGCCGCTTGCACCTGCTCGGGCAAGTCGCCGGAGCCGGTGGCCATTTGGTAAACCTGGGCCAGCTGCGGGGCCGATCCGTGCCGCACCAGCAGTTGCAACGCCCGGGCCGTTTCTGCTGGGGGGAGCTTGCCTCCTTGGAGCAAGCGCACCACCACGGGCACCACGGCCGAAGAGTCCACCGCCTCCAGGGCAAACAGCAGCGAATCGCCCCGGTAGCGATCAAGCTCCACTTGCTGGAGCTTGGGGAGCCAGTGCCCTTGGGTTTGCCGCAGGGCTTGCCACAAGGCGAAATCCAGGTTTGCGTCCAGCCCCCGGGTGTGGATGGCCATCAGCAGCTCGAACCCGCCGAACTCCTCCACCCCGGCCAGGGCGCAGGCGGCCTCCAGTCGCACCAGGGGATGCTCGTCCCGGGCGGCCCGGGCCAGAAGTTCTAGCGGCCGCTCCACTTCGGAGAGCATCTGCCCCAGCACGCGCACCGCTCCGGCTCGCACTTGCGGGCGGGAGCTTTGCAACACGCGGGCTAGCAGCGGCCGAGGGCACTGGTGCCAGCCCTGGTAAAGCCACAGCCCCTCCAACCGCAGGCGGTCGGCCTCGGGCCCCGAGGGCAAGCGGGCAAGCCACGCTTCAAGCGCGGCGGCCACTTCCTGGGGCTTGTGCTCCCGCAGCACTTGCCGGGCGTGGTAGCGCGTCAAGTCCTCGGGGGCTTTGAGGGCTTCCAGCAGTTCCTCGACGGAAGCTTGAGTCCAATCGCGGCGAGGCAGGGTTTTGCGCCCTCGGGCCGTCAGACGCCAGATGCGCCCGTGCTCGTGGTCCCGCCGCGGGTCGCGGAAGTCCACCTCGCCGTGCTGGATGATGGGGTTGTACCAGTCGGCGATGTAGATGGCCCCATCGGGCCCCATCTTCACGTCCACCGGGCGAAACGCGGCATGGGTGGTCTTTATCAGCTCGGGCAGCTCTTTGGACAGGTAGCCCGATCCGTGCTCCTCCAGCCGGAACCGGCAGACGCGATGGCCGCGGAAGTCGTTCGTGACCAGATCGCCGGCATATCCCGGCGGCAGGTGGCGGCCGCTGAGGCGTTCCAGGCCGCAATGCTTGGGGCTGCCTGGGTTCAGCCCGTGCAGAATCCGCTGCGCCCCGGGAGCCGACAAGAACACTGCCCCGGGAAACAGGTAGTTGATCCCCTCGAACCCCGCCCCGTCGGTGCCGAACCACTGGCCCGTGGGCGTGTAGGCGTGTCCCCAGGGGTTGACCAGTCCGCGCACAAACACTTCCAGCCGCTGCGAAGGCGGATGGTAGCGCCAGATGCCCCCGCCGCCCAGGCGGCGCACGCCCCAGGGGGTTTCCACATGGCTGTGGATGTAGATGGACTGGTTGAAGTACATCCACCCCTCGGGGCCGAAGCGGAAGGTGTGAATGATGTGGTGGGTATCCTCCACGCCGAATCCGCTCAGCACCACGTGGCGGCGATCGGCCCGCAGGTCCCCGTCGGTATCCTCCAGGTACAAAAGCTCGGAGCTGTTGGCCACGAAGGCCCCGCGGCCGCTGGGCAGCACGGCCGTGGGGATGAGCAGCCCGCGGGCAAACACCGTGCTGCGGTCGGCCCGGCCGTCTCCGTCGGTATCTTCCAGCACGTAGATTTTGTCGTCGGCCTTCTGGCCGGGTTTAAGCTGCGGATAGACCTGGCTGGTGGCTACCCAGAGCCGCCCGGCCGGATCGAAGTTCATGTGGATCGGCTTGATCACCATCGGCTCGGCGGCAAACAGATTGATCTGAAAGGCCGGATCCACCACCAGCGCGGCTTGTTCCTTGGCCGGATCGGGATCGGGGATGTGCTTCAGGTCCCGCTGGGCCTGAGCGTGCCGGGGTCCCCAGACCACGGCACACCCCAGAACCAGCAGCAAGAACCGGCGGAAAGACAACACCTCGCAGCGAGTGAACATGGATGCTCCTTTTGAGTAACAGTTTGACGTCCGTTCCTGTTTCCGGCCAGCTGCATGCGTGAGCCGGCGGTTATTCAAAACGGTGGTGCGTGTTTCTTTGTTGAAAGCAACCGGGAGCTTACGCTGGCGGCTCGTCGGGTGGCACGAAACCCGGCGTTTGTTCTAGCCTCCGGCCAGCCGCAAGCGTGAGCTTGCGGTTATTCCATCGGCGAGCCCCCGGCTTTAGCCGGGGGAGAGCCAAACAAGCGCTTTTCGTTGCTCTCCTCCGCCAGCTGAAGCTGGCGGCTCACCGGTGTCGCCTACCACCAGCATAATCCGCTCCCCGGCGGGGGCTACTGCCCGGCGGTGTCGTCGTAGCTTTCCTTGAGGATGCGGCGGTAGATGGCTCGGGCCTGTTCGTAGGCTTTGCGGGCCGCTTCGCGTTCCCGGGGGCGGATGCGAGGGGACTTGCTCTTCCAGCACACGTCCACCGCCTCGAGACACCACTGGGCGCTTCGGCGACTGGCGCGGATGGGCCTGCCGTCCACGAGCACGAACACCGGGTTGGTGTGCGAGGAGGGATAGATGCGCAGGGCCACCCAGCTGGAACGTTCGGGCCGGTAGCGGAACCGAAGCTGGTGCACCGTGCCGTCGGCTTCGATTTCCTGGCGGGCCACCGCCTGGCCGTTGACCACCAGCTCCACCGGCACCCGCCGGGTGTTGCCCACGCGGGCTCGCTCAATGTGCCAGTAGGGCTTCTGGTCCAGGGGACGGCGGCGGATGTCTTCCCGCGGCTTCTCCTCCAAAAACGCGGCCGCGTTCACCCGGATCGTAAGCTCCTGGCCCGACTTGACTGCAAGCACACTGGGCTTGCCTTCGTGGCCCGGCTCGCCCACGCCCAGGCCGTTGACCGAAAAATCGAACAGGTGGCTCAGCCCGTCGCTGACGTAGCTGCGCCCGTCCCGTACGCCCAGCACCCAGGCGTCGTAGTCGCTGGGCGGGGTGCCGGGGGGGAGTTTTACATAGACGCGGCCCAGGCCCACCCGCTGCCCGTAGATGCAGGGGAAATCCGTCTCGCCGCTGATGCGGCAGGTCATGCCGCAGTTGAGCGTGTGGTACCAGATGTTCAGCTCCCAGGGGGCGGGGGTGTCCACCGTGGAGATGAAATCGCAAGCCCCCAGGGCTACATCGACGATGTACTCGTTGGCCCCAATGCCATCAAACGGGGGCATTTCGTAGCTGGGCAGCTTGTTGGAGGGCATCCGCAAGCCCCAGCCGCTGTGGGCAAAGCCCACCACCCCGCCTTGCTCCTTGGCCCAGCGGAGGATCGGCAGGTCCCAGCTTGGCCATTGTTGGATTTCGGTGGTGCCGGGATAGTCGTCCTCTTGGAGCCGCAACAGCACCAGGTGTCCGGCGTGCGAGCTGGGAAAGCCGGACACTTCCACGTCGTACCGCATCACGTACTGAGAGGTGGAAAGCGGATGCACCGCGCCGCTGAAAAACTGCTTCTGGTAGTACCAGCACGGGCCCCAGGAAAGCACGCAGCCGACGTTGAGGTCTTCGCCCAGAATGTGGCGCATCATGTCCTTAGGCTCCACCCCCTGCGAGGGGACATCGTAGTGCTGGCAGCCGGCCGCATGGACGTGGTGGTCGCCGGAGTACCAGCCGCGGGCGGCCATGTGGATCCACCGCTTGAGCCGGAACCGCTCCACGTGCGGCCCTTGCTCCGCAACGCGGATGACGCGGTGCTGCACCACGTATTCCGGCCCGCGGGTATAGAGCACCGAAT
>JALSGI010000908.1 GCA_026982835.1 Planctomycetota bacterium
GTGGGCATCATCTCCCGCGGCTCCTTTCTCCGCTGGTACATCAACTGGCTGGCCACGCACGACCCGGAAACCCCCTCCCCCGGCGAGGAGCAACTGCACCGCCGCCGAACCCAGGCCCGAAGCAACGTCCGCCTGGCGGCCGAAGCGATCATCCAGCAAGCCGCCCAGCTGAAGCAAAGTTCCGAGCAGGATCAGGGGGAGTTTTTGCCGGAGCTGATCGATCGGGCCAGCGCCATCCAGGAGCTGGTCAACGACATGCTGGCCGAAAGCCGCTCGTTCCTGGCCGAGTCCTGCCAGCTGATCGACTAACAGCCTATGTGGAAACCATCGACAACGGCAGATATGCAGGGGCTGCTCCGCGGGCGGACGGTGCGCGGCTGGCCACCGGTGTGAGATAACGTGTTTGGCGAGCCCCCGGCTTCAGCCGCCCGGAGAGCTAAGAAAAAACGCATGTCGATCTTCTCCGCCAGCTGAAGCTGGCGGCTCGCCGTCCAACCGCCGGCTCACGCCGGCGGCTCGCCAAGCCTTCACGCCTCCAAGCCTCCACGCCCCCGGAGCGGAAGCTCCGGCGCAAGCCGCACGGCGCAGGCCGATCTGCCATCTCTCCCCGCACTGACGTGCGGGGCTCATGGCCTCCAAGCCCCCACGCCTCCGCCGACTGAAGTCGGCGGCTCGCCGTTTGCAAGAGTAAACACTTTTTCTCGCACTGGTGCGGAAGCACCACCGCAAGACCCACGACCCAAGACCCAAGACCTCTGGTGCGGAAGCACCCGGCGCAAGCCGCACGGCGCAGGCCGCAAGCCGAATAACCGTGACTCTCCCCGCACTGACGTGCGGGGCTCATGGCCTCCAAGCCCCCAAGCCTCCACGCCTCCAAGCCTCCAAGCCTCCGCCGACTGAAGTCGGCGGCTCGCCGTTGCAAGAATAAACACTTTTTCTCGCACTGGTGCGGAAGCACCACCGCAAGACCCACGACCCAAGACCCAAGACCTCTGGTGCGGAAGCACCAACGCAAGCCGCACGGCGCAGGCCGCAAGCCGAATAACCGTGACTCTCCCCGCACTGACGTGCGGGGCTCATGGCCTCCAAGCCCCCA
>JALSGI010000909.1 GCA_026982835.1 Planctomycetota bacterium
GCCCGCAGCAAGCGGAACTGGCTGGCCATGATCGACAAGGCCAGGTTGTGCTGCAGCTGGTTCTTGACCATCTCGGCGATCTGCCGCTCCAGGCTCACGTTGCTCTGGTCGTGATAGAGCAGCGAGCTGAGGTTTTCGGCCACCTGGTCCAGGGGGAGCTTTTCCGGAAAGCTCGGCATCCCTGGGACGCTGCTCATCACCGGCAACTGTCCCGCCCCGGGAAGCGGCTGCCGCTGCGAGGCTTCCAGCGCCTCGCGCAGTTGCTGTTGGAACTTCGGCACCGACAGGTCGCGCACGCGGTAGCCGGGCGTGTCCAGGTTGGCGATGTTTCCGGCCAGGATGTGATGGCGGTGTTCGGTAAAACGGAGCACCTGTTCCAGCATCGGGATGGTGCTGCCGGAGAACATGCCTTGCAGGAACATGGTTCACCTCCGCGGTGAGGTCATGCGGCTTCCGGCGTTTTGGCCGGGCGAGTCGAAGGGCCGCTCAGCCCGTAGCTTTTCAGCTTCCCGGTGAGCGTGCGCAGGCCGATGCCCAACGCCTCGGCCGTCTTGCGGCGGTGGCCGCCGAAGTGGGCCAGCGTGGCTTCGATCAGCCGCCGCTCCATCTCCTGGAGGCTGACGCCCACGGGCACCTGGAGCCGCTCCGGAGAGTCGCCTTCCGGGTCGATGAGCCAGGGGCGCAAGTCGTCGGCCGTGTAGGGGCGTCCTGGGTCCAGCACCGTGGCCCGCTTGATAAGGTTCTCCAGTTCCCGCACATTCCCCGGCCAGTGGTATTCCTGGAGCAGCTGTTGGGCGCAGGGGGCCAACTGGACCGGATCGCGCCCTAGTCGCCGGGCCGCCTGGCGGGTGAAGTGTTCCACCAGCTCGGGCACGTCCTGGCGACGCTGCCGCAAGGGGGGCACGGCCAACGGCAGCACGTGGAGCCGGTAAAACAGGTCCTGCCGGAACCGGCCCTGCCGCACCTCTTCCTGCAAGTTGCGGTTGGTGGTGGCCAGCACGCGCACATCCACCACCAGCGTGCGGTCGGACCCCACCGGCTGAATCTCCCCCTGCTGCAACACCCGCAACAGCTTGGCCTGCAAGGCCAGGTC
>JALSGI010000910.1 GCA_026982835.1 Planctomycetota bacterium
GGTACTGCTGGGCCACGCGCTGGCTGACCTGGTCGAGCAGCTCCAGGGTCTCCTCCGGCCCCAGCTGCTCCTGAAGCACCGACAGCAACGCTGGCAGCACCCGGCGGAGATTGCTCTTGGACAGCAGGTCGATGGCCCGAGGTGTGGCCCGATACAGGTGACAAGGCCGCCCTCGCCGGGAAAGCCGCTGCGTGGTCCGCTCCACCAGCCCGGCGGCCATCAGCTCGCTCAATTGCTCGGTGACGGCGGTGCGGGTCACGCCCGCCTCGGCCATCAGTTCGGCCACGGTGCGGGGCCGCCGGCCCACCAACAATCGCAGTATCCGAAGTCCCGCTCCGCTGATGTCTTGGGATGCCATAGCTCACCAACCGCTGGAAGTGGCGACGAGGATTCCTGGAACCATTTCATTATAAATCACACCGGGCAGGTTCCCAAACCGACCCCCGCCGCGGGTGCGGGGAGAATCGCCCGCGGCACTACAAGCGGCAGTTGACGATCTGGGTCTCCAGGATGGCCGTGGCCCCAAGCTGCTCCAGCTCCTCCATGATGCGGATCACCTCGCTGCGGCGGACCATCACCCGCACCGCGCACCAGGCCGCGTCCTCCAACGCGCTGACCGTGGGAGAGTGGAACCCCGGGGTGATCTTCTCGGCCTGCGGCAGCTTCTCCCGCGGGATGTTGTACTCCAGCAGCGAGTAGCTGCGGGCAATGACCACCCCTTGCAGCCGCCGGGCGATCCGGGCGGCCAGCTCCGGGTGGGGCGTGCGGCGGTTCTGGATCAACACCGTCTGGTACTGCCCCAGCTCCTCCAGCACCCGCAGCCGGTTGGCCGCCAGCGTGGAGCCGGTCTCCACCAGGTCCACCACCGCCTCGGCCACGCCCAGGGTGATCATCACCTCCACCGAACCGGACAGGGGGACCAGATGCACCTCCAGGCGGTGCTGCTGGAAAAATCGGGCCGTCAGCTGCGGAAAGCTGGTGGCCACGCGGGCGCCTTGGAGCTGGGCCACGTCCCTGACCGGGCCATCTTCCGGCACGCACAAGGCCAGGCGGCACTGGCCCACCCCCAGCTCCAGCACCGTCTCCACCTCCGCCTGGCTTTCGGCCACCAGGTCGCTGCCGGTGATGCCCTGGTCGATGGCCCCTTCGGCACAAAGCACCGGAATGTCGTCGGTGCGGAGGAAGGTGATCTCCACGGGCATTTCCTTGCAGCGGGCAAACAGGCTCCGCTCCTGGCGGCGGAAGCTCAGCCCGGCCTCCTTGAGCAGCTCGGCCGAAAGCTCGGCCAGGCGGCCCTTGCTGGGCACTCCAATCCGCAGCGGCGTGCTCATCGCCGGTAGGCTCTTGCTCCGGGGGTCGAAGACCAAAGGGAAACTACGCCTGCGGGGGCTTGCTGGCCCGGGCGGCCTTCTCCTCCAGCCCCGAGGTGCCAAACCGCCGCTCCAGCTCCGCCTCCACCTGCTGCCAGCTCACCCCGGCCCACACCAGCAACACCAGCAGATGGTACATCACATCGGCCGCTTCGTGGACCGTGTGCGCCGGATCGGCCTGGGGCGTGCCGTGCCGGGAGGCGGCCTGCAGCACTTCCTGGCACTCCTCGCGCAGCTTGGCCCCAATCCGCTCCACCCCCCCGGCCAGCAGTTGGCAGGTGTAGGAATTGGGGCTGGGTTGTTCTCTGCGCTGCCGCAACACGGCGTGCAGCCGGTGGAGGATGTCGTGGGCTTGGCTCACGTCCGTTGGCTCCTGGGATTTTTGCTCTTGGGGGCGAGAAAACAGGCTCCGCACTCCTCCCACGGAAAACGGGCTTCTCCGGCACTTGGGCAAGCCTCCTGCGCAGGCCGGCAAAGGGACCGCTTCGGCGATTCAATCTATTTGGTTGACCCGGACGCGCAAACCCAAATGATGAATGCAGCCGAGGATTTCCCCTTTTTGCAAGCCGACCCAAGTCCATGTCCTCTGCCGTGGAACCCTCCCCTGCCCCGACGTGGGTACAGGGATGCTGGATTTTGAGCGGGCCGACCGCCTCGGGCAAGACCGAGGTGGGAGTGGCCCTGGCGTGCCTGCTGGGGGCGGACATCGTCTCCTTGGACTCCATGGCCCTGTACCGCCGCCTGGACATCGGCACGGCCAAGCCCTCGGCCCAGCAACGCCGCCTGGTGCCGCACCACCTGCTGGATGTGCTGGAGCCGCACCAGGAAGCCAGCGTGGCCTGGTACTTGCAACAGGCCGAGCAGGCCGTGGCCGCCATTCGCCGCCGAGGGCGCGTGCCGCTTTTCGTGGGCGGCACCCCGTTGTACCTGGTGGCCTTGCTGCGAGGGCTTTCCACCGGCCCGCCCCCCGACCCCCAACTGCGCCGCCGCTTGCACCAGCAGGCCCAGCAGCAAGGCCCCCAGGCCCTGCACGCCCAACTGGCCCAGGTCGATCCCCACGCCGCCGCCCGGCTGCACCCCAACGACCTGCGGCGCGTGATCCGGGCCTTGGAGTTCTACCACCGCACCGGCCGCCCCATCAGCCAGGTGCAGCAGCACTTCCACCGGCCGCGGGCCCCGGGCCGGGTGCACGCCTTCGTGCTCCAGTGGCCCCGGCAGGTGCTCTACCGCCGCATCGACCAGCGGGTGCTCCAGATGCTTGGCCGCGGCTGGGTGGAGGAGGTGCGCGGTCTGCTGGAACAAAACGCCCTGGGGCCCACGGCCCGTCAGGCGGTGGGCTACCGGGAAATCATCCAGCACCTGGAAGGCCACCTGGACTATGAGGAAATGGTCCGCCGCATCCAGCAGCGCACCCGGCGCTACGCCAAACACCAGCTCACCTGGTTCCGGCGGCTACAAGAGTGCATCGGCGTGCCCGTGGCCGAGCACGACTCCCCCCAGCAGCTAGCCCAGCGCATCCTCCACCTGGCCCAGAACAAGCCCTCCGGCTAAACAAAACCTTGCCACAGGAAGAGCGTCGGGACTCGGAAAATCCAACCCATGGCGCTCTACCACCAACCGCCGTGGAGGCTTGGAGGCTTGGCGAGCCGCGGGCGTAAGCCCGCGGTTGTCTTGCCGCTGACGCTGGTTCTTGCAGCCGCGAGCCGTGGGCGTAAGCCCACGGAGAGCACGGCAATCATGCGCCGCTTTCTTATTCTCTCCGGGAGCTTACGCTCCCGGCTCGCCGTGATCTGTTTTTTTGCACCGGAGCGGAAGCTCCCAGTGGCTGGCGGCCCTGCCGTCTCCGGGAGCTTACGCTCCCGGCTCGCTATGTGAAGCCGGCGGCTCGCCGAATCTTCATACTTCGCAAAACAACCGGCGGCACGCTATCATGCAAAGCCCGGCGGTCGCCCGCACCGCCGGGACAAAACAAACTGGCTCCTCTTCCTGCAAAGCGAAAACCAATCGTGTGGCGCCACTGGCTTTGGATCGCGTTGGCCGGAGCCTTGGGCACATTGTGCCGCTACTGGCTCTCCGGCTGGGTAAGCCGCCAGGGGGAAGGCTCCTTCCCCTGGGGGACGTTGGCCGTGAACGTGCTGGGGTGTTTTTTGTTCGGGCTGGTCTGGGCGCTGGCCGAAGACCGCTACTTGATCTCCGGCCAGACGCGCTTTGTCGTACTCACCGGCTTCATGGGCGCGCTGACCACCTTCTCCACATTCGGCTTTGAAACCCAGACGCTGGTGCAAAACGGCCAGTGGCCTCAGGCTCTGGGCAACGTGGCGGCCAACAACCTGTTGGGCCTGCTGGCCGTGTGGCTGGGATTGACCACGGCCCGGCTGCTGTAACGAGGCACTTGGAGAGTGGAGGCCTGGAGGCTTGGGGGCGTGGGGGCTTGGCGAGCCGCCAGCTTCAGCTGGCGGAGAACAGCGAGCCGCGCACCGTGAGCCGACGAAACACAGCAAGCCGGAAGCGTAAGCTCCCGGAGGAGCCCCGCACGTCAGTGCGGGGAGAGACAGCATCAGCTTGCGGCGTGCGCCATGCGCCTTGCGCCGGAGCTGCCGCTCCAGAGCCAGAACAAGCGCCGGTTCTTGCAACCGGCGAGCCGCCGGTGTGAGCCGGCGGAGAACGGCGAGCCGCCAGCTTCTTAGCTGGCGGAGGAGAATAACCATACGCGCTTATTTAGCTCTCCCCGGGCTAAAGCCCGGGGCTCGCCAACCGCGTGCTGACGCACGCGGCTCGCCGGACAAAAATCAACTCTTTTGATCTGGAAACGCTCCGTCTTGTGCTAGCACGCTAAACACGTACTCCGTCGGCGGAGAGCCGCAAGCCCGCCGCCAATACCAACGAGGACTCCACCATGAAACTCCAGGCCGAGGCGCTGCTGCTACGCATCTTCGTGGGCGAAAGCGACCAATACCAAGGACGGCCGCTCTACGAGGCGATCGTCCATCAGGCCCGAGCCGCCGGATTGGCCGGGGCGACCGTGCTGCGGGGCACACTGGGCTACGGAGCCCACAGCCGCATCCACACGGCCAAGATTCTGCGTCTCTCGGAAGATCTGCCGATGGTCATCGAGATTGTGGATCGGGAAGAGCGAATACGAGAGTTCCTGCCGATTCTGGACCAGATGATCCCCGAGGGGCTCATCACCCTGGAAAAAGTGCAGGTGATCGCCTACCGGCCCGGCGACGCATCCCCCCAAAAGTAGAGTTTTTGCTCTCCTGTCCACAATTTGGCTTATCTTTCCCCGAGGACGCTGATACTATGAGATGCTGCCGTTCCTTGATTGTCAGGGCCGCAGATTCTTGACAGCCCGTTGAAAGTTGAAAAACGCGCGAGGTCACGGCCAAGCCGCATTTTTCAGGACTTACGACAATCTCCGAAACCGTTTCGGCTTGACGGAGACTTTTTCGACAGGCTGTTGAGCAGGGGAATCCGCAGTTCCGGACAACCTGGCGAGGAGAGCGACACCGGGCCAGCCCAGGGGTGTAATGAACGGGGAGAACAAGGGAAGGCGTCCACTCTCGAAGGCACGCGCACCATGAGCGAGAACCTGGAATACACCGTGCGGTTGAAACCCGAACAGTACGAATTTCTCAAACAAATGGCCACCCAGTACAATCTGCCGGACGAGTCCAAGGCGCTGCGCTGCCTGATTAACTTCGCCATTACCGAAACGCAGCACCGCGACGACATCTTTCAGACCGTCCGCTGCCTGTACTGCTAAACCCCGCCCGGCGGCGATCCCCCCGCACAAGGTGATCCCATGCCCCGTGTGCTGGCCGTGGATGTCTATCAGGTGGCCATGCCCTTGAAGTACCCCTGGCGCACGGCCTACGGCGAAGACCACACCATCGAAACGATCCTGCTCCGTCTGGAAACCAGCGAGGCCGTGGGCTGGGGCGAAAGCTCCCCGCTGCCCCGGCCCCACTACGTCGAACAGTGGTCCGCGGCTGTCTTTCTCTGCTTGCAGCAATGTCTGGTGCCGGCGGTGCTGGGCCGCAGTTTCGATTCCCCCGAACAGCTCCAGCAGGCCCTGGCTTTCGTCAAAGGAAACACCTTCGCCAAGGCGGCCCTGGACCTGGCCTGGTGGGACGCCGCCGCCAGGGCCCAAGGCGTGCCGCTTTACCGGCTGCTGGGCGGTACTCGGGAACAGGTGCCCGTGGGAGCCGACTTCGGCGTGATGGACCGCCCCGAGGAGTTGCTGCCCCTGGTCGAGCAGGCCGTGGCCCAAGGCTTCCTGCGGGTCAAGCTGAAGTTCCGCCCGGGGTGGGACCTGCCGGTGGTGCAGGCGGTGCGCCAGCGCTTCCCCGAGCTTGTGCTGCACATCGACTGCAACGCCGGTTACACGCTCCAAGACGCCGAACTGTTCGAGCAGCTGGACCGCTTCCACCTGGCCATGTACGAGCAGCCGTTGGGCTACGACGACCTGTGGGAACACGCCCAACTGCAACGCCGCGTACAAACGCCCGTGTGCCTGGACGAGTCGGTCCGCTCGCTCTCCCTGGCCCGGCAGGCCCTGGCCCTGGGCAGCTGCCGCTGGCTGAACATCAAGCCGGGGCGAGTGGGCGGGCTGACGGTGGCCCGGCAGATCGCCCAACTGGCCGCCCGGCACGGTGTGCCCTGCTGGGTGGGCGGCATGCTGGAAAGCGCCCTGGGAGCCCGGCACTGCGTGGCCCTGGGCACGCTGCCGGGGTTCGACTACCCGGCCGACATTTTTCCCTCGGACCGCTTCTACGAAGAGGACTTGTGTGAGCCGCCGCTGGAGCTTGAACGGGACACCTCGGGCCGGCCCGTCGCCTGCCCCCTCCCCGCCCCCGGCACCGGCACCAAGCCCCGGGCCGATCTGCTACAATCCTGGATGGTGAATCACTTCCACGCGCATGTGTGATCGCCCCCGGAGGCGAGGGCTGCCGTCCAAGACAAAGGGGCTATCCATGAGCTGGCACGAGTCCTGGTCGCAGGAATCTGGCGGGGACAAACCACTGCCGGAGGTAATTCGGGACCTGCTCGAAGAGGACGAACAAGTGCTCTGGCATGGCCAGCCCCAGCGGCGATTGAGCCTGACTGGGATCGACCTGTTCTTGATCCCCTTCGGGTTGCTGTTCGTCGCTGTCGTGGTAGGGGCGGCCGTGGCAGGGCCGGGCCCTCAGAACAACCCGATTATGGTGTGGCTCTTTACCTTGCTGGCAGGGAGTGTCGGGCTGTATGCAGCTTTTGGCCGCTTGTTCCATCAGCTTGCCTGGCGCCGATGCACCCACTATGCGGTTACCGACCGCCGCGTGCTGCTGGTGGCCGGGAACCGCAAGCCGATTGTCGCCTCTTTTGAGCTGGACCAGCTGGGCCACCTGCGTCTGAGCCAGGGAAAGGGGGGCCGGGGCACCATCCGCTTTCAGCGGTTTCCGGGGGAGGCGTTCAATCCGTTGGGCGGATCGGCGGAGCAAATCGATCCTCGCTGGCCCACACGAGCCCTGGTCGATATTCCTGACGCCCGGGCCGTGTACGACCTGATCCGCCAAGCGCGCCGCAAGTGGTTGCGGCGGCTGCTGGGACCGGATGCGGAAACCTTCCCGCCGTGAACCTCTCCAGCAGCAGAACGCCTTATGGCCCGCCCCGTCACCGCCACAGATCGTCCCCGGCAAACGGATGGGCCGGACCTTGAGGCCGAGGCCGTGGGAGCACTTTCAGCACGGCCTGGGCCAGCTTCAGGTCGTCCCGGGTGGTGATCTTCAGATTGAGCGGCGACCCCGGGACCACATGCACCTTTCCCCCGGCCAGCTCCACCACCTGGGCGTCGTCGGTTACTTGCTGGTCCTGGAGCCGGGCGTAGGCGTCCTGGAGGAGTTGTTTTTCAAAAACTTGCGGGGTCTGGGCCGCCCAAAGCCCCCCGCGGGAGACTGTCTGGAGCACCCGTTGGTCCTCCACCCGCTTGAGCGTATCGGCCACCGGCACGGCCAGCAGGGCCGCCCCGGTCTGCTCGGCCTTCTGGAACACCCGGTCCACCCAGGCTTCGGCCAGGCAGGGTCGCACCGCATCGTGCACGCACACATGGGTGGCTTCCTCGGGCACCTGCTCCAGCCCGCGGCGAACCGATTCGGCCCGCGTGGCCCCCCCGGTCACCACGCGAATGCCCAGAAACGCCACGTCCGGGGCGAACTTTCTCTGGAACAGCTCTTTGTCCTCCGGGGCGATGACCAGGATGGTCTGCACCACGTCGGGCCGGTTGAGGAACCGCTCGGCGGTGTGCAGCCACACGGCCCGACCCTCCAGCGAAGCATACTGCTTCTTGGTGTGCTGGTCGCCAAAACGGCGACTGGCCCCAGCCGCCGGCAGAATCACGCAGAATCGGGCCATACGTGCCTCTCCTGCCCTGGTGGATGGGATCAAGCAAGGGGATCGTCGGACTTATGTTTCGGCGGCGGCTTGTGCGGGGATCCCGCT
>JALSGI010000911.1 GCA_026982835.1 Planctomycetota bacterium
CAGGCGGCAGGGGAGCCGCCCCCGATCCAAGCGGCGGCAGACGTTCAGCAGCCGCTGCACCGGATCGACAATCGACTCGTGCAGGTAGATGGTGGGCGGGTCCATTTTCATCATCCGCCGCCGGGCTACATAGACCGGCAAGGCGATCAGGTGGTCCAGGTGGGCGTGGGAGATGAACCAGTTGGGCGTGCCCATGAACGACCAGGGCTGGGCCCCGAAGTCGAAGCCCAGCTTCAGCTCCGGCACCCGCCAGTAGGTCTGTACGGCCGCACGGGAGTAGCCCTCGATGGTCAGCCCCCGGTGATGGAGTCGCTTTACCGGGGCGTTGTCCACCACGTTTTGCAGCCACTGGGCCGTATGCTCGGAGGCGGAGTTCTTCTGGTTCATGGAAGCACGCACGAAAAGAGGAATCCTTGGCCGCAGCAGGGGAGAGCGGGAAAACTTTCCCCCTTGGTTTTTCTACGGCGCCGGGCGCCGTTTTCCAAGACGCCCCTTTCGCCGCACGCCGCCGCAGATCATTACCGGAGCTCTATCCGCCGCTCCACTGGGGAAGCGGCTGCGGCTCGATTCGTCCCGGGGCTTGTTGCTGGAGCTGCTGGATGCGTTGCCGGGCCTGTTCCACTTGCCGGGAAGAATCGAAAACCAGCACTTGCAGCTCCATCGTGTGCGATTCTCCGGGGGCCAACTCGATCAGCCGCCCCTGCGCTTCCTCGACGGTGCGGGGGTTGGGCAAGGCCGTGGCCGGTTCCAGGCCCACCACGTAGCCGTCCTCGGCCGGCTGCTGGTTCTTCCACAGCACGAACCAGGGCAACCCTTCGGGGCGGAAGCGGACGCCCACGCCCGAGTCGCCCTCGGGGTGGGCCAGCAGCGCGTGGGCCCAGCCGGTGGAATCCCCCAGCGGCTGGAAAAAATACACCTGCTCGGCGAATCCCGGCTCGGGCGGCCCGATGGTCTGCCAGTGCTCGACGCCTTCGGCGGCTCGGGCATCCCGGGGAGCCATGTGCCGGAAGGCCACATCCACCTGCGCCCCGGGGGCCAGCCAGGGCAGGCCGAAGTTGATGTGATAAAGCATCTCCATCGAAGCGCTTTGT
>JALSGI010000912.1 GCA_026982835.1 Planctomycetota bacterium
GAACACCCCTTCGTCCAGCGGGAAGTGCAGCGCCCCGGTAAACCCGCACCGCACCAGCAACTGCGGCAGCCACCCGCAGAGGCCAAAGCGGCGCTGTCCGAACACGCGCACCGGCCGCCCCAGCAGCTCCCGGTACACTTGCCGGGCTTGCAGTAGCTGCTGGGCCGCATGGTCCAAGGGCCAAAGCGGCAGCTCCGCCTGGCTGTAGGTGCCGCCGACCAGGGTGATCTGCCCCGCTTCGAGCTGTTCCCGTAATAGCTTCAGCGACTGTGGCTCGCGTCGGGCCATCTCTTGGAGCGTCTCAGCGTCGCACAGCAGGTTCAGCGGACGGCCGCGACGCAGTTCCCGGCGGAGACTCTCGCCCAGGGTGGTCGAAGCCACCAGCACCAGGTCCACCAGGTAGGCGTCCACCGGGTAGTAGCGTTCCCGGGACTCCATCAGCAGCTCGAAGCACTGGCGGTAGTGCGTTTCGGCCTGCTCGGGGTTGTTGTCCCCAAGGGCCTGGGCGGCGCGGACCACCTCGGCCTCGAAGAACTCCTCGTCCAGGTTGCTCATGTAACGCATTTGCCGTGTGAGCAACTCTTCTTGCAGGTAGGTAAAGCCCAGGGCGGTAAAGCGCCGCACCCAGGGGGCCTCCGGATCGGCAAGCAGCGGCAGCTCGAAGTGCTCGGCGGCCTGTTGCCACACCTGGCGGGGGCTCTCAGGCCGGGAGACGATGCAGGCCCCCTGGTCGGCCGCCTTCTTGGCCCAGCCCACCAGCAGCAAATCCTCGCTTACCGCCGGCACCACCACCAGGCGTCCGGGAAGCTCCTCGGGCGGCTCATCGGCCCGTGCCCAGCGGGGCATGTGGCCGGTGGCGGCGATCAGCCGCGGATGCCACAACCCGCACCAGGCGGCCAGCAGCCCTTGGGCCTCGGTCCCGGTGTGGTACAGCGGAAAGTCTTCCAGGCTGTGGCAGGGCAACAGCACCAGCGATTCGACAAGAGGCATCGTAAGCCGCCGGTTGCAAGGGGTCAGGGGGCGGGAAGGCACAGGGCCAAGGATACTCTAGCCCCCAGGAGCTGCAAAGCGGCAGCCAGCCGGTGCGTGC
>JALSGI010000913.1 GCA_026982835.1 Planctomycetota bacterium
TGGCTGTAAGCGCCCAGGTACAACTCCGGCTCGATCCCCACCTCCGCGTGCGCCCGACCCACCTCGATCCGACGCTGCTGGTACTCCGCGTTCCACTGCGCCTGAAGCAAGGAGCGGAAGTGCTCTTTTTGCGTCTGCTTCAAGCGGCGGACCAGTTGCGGGTCCTGCAAGAAACGCCGCGACGACTCGAAGGACAGCAGGTGGTTGTAAAACTGCTCGATGAACTCGTCAAAGAGCTGCTCAAAGCTGGGCAACAGCTGTTGCAGGCGCTTCGCGTCCTCGGCGTCCATCTGCAAGTAGGCCAGGCGCATCTGCAGCGAATGCGCTTCCTCGGGGGGAGTGGGCCGGGCCAGCCGACCAGCTCCAGAGGGTTGCATCTGGGACATGGATCACCGTGGGAGCCGAAAAACCGCTCGGTTCGAGCAACGAAACCCGCACCAAACCCTGCACTACGCCAAGCCTTGGCGTCCCCACACGACGACGCACCGCCCAGCGCTTCTGGTTTGCCATATCATAAAACACCTTCCCCCAGGGCACCAAGCCCGGTGCACTTTTCCTACGCTGGAAAACCAGGGCAGGGGCATGGTATGGTGGAGCGTGTTCTGCAGGTGGGCACCTCCCCGCGGTCCAGCTGGAGGATCCCGATACCATGCGCGAGATGAAAATATTCAGCGGCCGGGCCAACCCGGAACTGGCCCACCGCATCTGCAACTTCCTGGGTATTCCCCTGGGGCGAATTTCGCTGGGCAACTACCCGGACGGGGAGATCTTCTGCAAGATCGACGAAGACGTACGCGGCCGCGACGTGTTCCTCGTCCAGCCCACCTGCCCCCCCGTCAACGATCACCTGATGGAGCTGTTGATCATGATCGACAGCTTCAAGCGGGCCAGCGCCGCCCGAGTCACCGCCGTCATCCCCTACTACGGCTACGCCCGCCAAGACCGCAAAGACGAAGGCCGCGTGCCCATCACGGCCAAGCTGGCGGCCAACCTGATCACCCGGGCCGGGGCCGACCGCGTGCTGGCCATGGACCTGCACGCCCAGCAAATCCAGGGCTTTTTCGACATCCCTGTGGATCACCTCTACGCC
>JALSGI010000914.1 GCA_026982835.1 Planctomycetota bacterium
CTTCCTCTTGAGCGGGGACTTCCGGCCCGAGGGCCAGCACCAGCACCCCCAGCACCAGCAAGGCACCAAAGCCTCGCCGGGGTTTTCCTTGGGGGGTGGAGTTCATGGGGAATATCCTTGGATTTGGCCGGTTCCGGCGCTCTGGCTGTTTTGGCGGATTCACGCTTGTTCTTACCCGGGTGCGGAAGCACCGTCGCAAGACCCACGACTCCGGGAGCTTACGCTCCCGGCTCGCTGGCCAACCGCCGGCTGACGCCGGCGGCTCGCCGATACAAGCGAGAATCAGCGCTTGTTCCTGCATCGGAGCGGAAGCTCCCGGTGGCTGCCGCCCTGCCGAGGGACCACTGATTGGCTTACTGGAGTGTTAAAGCCCCAGTCTAAACGCCGCTGGCGTGGCAGCACAAGCCAACCCCCGGCAGGACACCCCCTGTCCCACCAGGCGTTTGGTACCGCACAGGTTGTTCCCTAGAATGACAGGGAGCCGCCGGGGCTCCTGGGCCGCCTCGGTTCTTTCCGCCGAGTCGGGTTCAAGGAGGGCGCAGCGGAGCATTCCACCCCACTTCTTCAACGGATTATCAGGATGAGCACGCAATCGGCCACTTGCGAGTTGAACCAGTTGCAGCCGGGCCAGCAGGGCGTGTTCTTTGCCCTGTTGAGCGGCAAGGAGCTGCTGACCACCCGGGACGGCCGCCCTTATTACCGTGTCAGCTTTCGGGATCGCCTGCGGGAGGTGAGCTTTCCGGTGTGGAACGATTCGCCCTGGTTCGCCCCCTGCCGGGACCAGTGGCGGCCGGGCCAGTGTTACAAACTGCTGGCCACCTATCGGGAGACGGAGTTCGGCCCGCAACTGGACCTGCACAACATCCGCCCCGT
The DNA here is from genome assembly GCA_026982835.1 of Planctomycetota bacterium. Lineage (GTDB taxonomy): Bacteria > Planctomycetota > Planctomycetia > Pirellulales > S012-138 > S012-138. The sequence goes on from JALSGI010000914.1 coordinate 874, forward strand.
GGTCGCCGAGGACCGCCAAGCCGGCTTCGACCCGGGGCGGCTGGTGCCCGTGGCCAGCCGGCCGGGGGAGGAGATGTACGGGGAGCTGGTGGACTTGATCCAGCGGGAGTTGACCCATCCGCAACTGAAGCAACTGGTGCTGTGGCTGCTGGAGCGGCACCGGGAGCAACTGCTCTTCTGGCCCGGGGCCTCGCGCGTCCATCACGCCTACATCGGCGGCTGGCTGGAGCATGTGCTTTCGGTGGCCGAAAATGCCCTGTTCCTGGCCGACAAGTATGCCCGACTCCACGCCGGACGGCAGCCTGCGATCAACCGCGACCTGGTGCTGGCCGGGGCGGTGCTGCATGACATCGGCAAGCTGCGCGAGCTGGCGGCCAACTGGGCCGGGGCGGAATATACGGCCTCGGGGCACCTGATCGGGCATGTGTTGCAGGGGCGGGACATGGTCCGCGAAGCGGCGGCCCAGGTTCCCCTGGAGCCGGAACTGCTGCTGCAACTGGAGCACATCATTGTCTCCCACCAGCGACTGCCCGAGTGGGGGGCGCCCAAGCCGCCCATGACGCTGGAAGCGTTGCTGGTGCACCATGCCGACGAGATCGACGCCCGCGTGGCCATCTACTACGACATCCTGAACCAGGACACTTCCGATTCCCTGGTCACCGGTGCCAAGAACATCCTGGGCCAGCGCCTGTACAAGGGTCCGCGGCCGGGGTAGGGGCCACTGGCGGCTTGCGCCGGTGCTTCCGCTCCGAAGGTCTTGGGTCCTGGGTCTTGGGTCTTGAGGAGCCCCGCACGCCAGTGCGGGGAGAGACGGGACCGGCCTGTGGCTTGCGGCGTGCGCCTTGCGCCGGAGCTTCCGCTCCGAAGGTCTTGGGTCGTGGGTCTTGGGTCTTGCGCTGGAGCTTCCGCTCCGATGCCAGAAAAAACGCCGATTCTTGCAAACCGGCGAGCCGCCAGCTTCAGTCGGCGGAGGGCGTGGGGGCGTGGAGACTTGGAGGGGCGGCGAGCCGCCGGCGTGAGCCGGCGGAGAGAACGGCAAGCCGCGCACCGTCAGCCGGCAGAGAAGCCTTATTTGGCTGTCGAAGCGCCTACGCGCCGGGTACAATGGTGCCTCGTGGAATGGGGCCCGGGTGTTTCGTCCCCCCGAACAGGAAAACCCTCCCGTGATAATCCGCTTGCATGCTCGTTTGCAATTTGTAGCGTGCCTGCTGGCAGCGGCAACCTGGATGTGGCTGGGAGCCGCCGGCCTTTGGGCCCACCCGCAGCACGGGGACTCGGAAGCCCAGCCTTCCCAAAAAGCAAGAGAAAAACCTGCCCCGGCCCCCAGCAGCCCCACGCCGCCGGTCCCGGGAGCCCCCCAACCGTTTGCTGCCAGCGAACTGCCCGACCGGATCGTGCTCACCTGGACGGGCGATCCGGCCCGAAGCATCGCCGTTATCTGGCGTACCGCAGCCAGCGTGGGCGAAGGCTGGGGGCAGATCGCCCCGGCCGGCGATGGGCCCACCTTCACCCGGCATGCCCGGCAAGTGAAGGCCCAAACGGTGCGCGTGCAAACCGATCGTGGCGTGGTGTGCTATCACACGGTGCGGTTCGAGGGACTGGAGCCGGGCACCAAGTACGCCTATCGCGTGGGGGACGGGGCCGAACGGTGGAGCGAGTGGAACCAGTTCCGCACCGCCGCGGCCGGAGCCGAGCCGTTTACGTTCGTCTATTTCGGTGATGCCCAAAACCTGCTCCGCAGCATGTGGTCCCGGGTGGTGCGCGAGGCGTTCGCCGACGCCCCGCGAGCGGCCTTTTTCCTGCACGCCGGGGACCTGGTGAACCGGGGCAACCGGGACGTGGAGTGGGGCCAGTGGTTCTACGCCGGCGGGTTTGCCATGCGGATGATCCCCACGGTGGCCACGCCGGGCAATCACGAGTACGTGCGGCTGCCCGGTGGCCGGGGGCTGACGCCCCTTTGGCGGCCGCAGTTTGCCTTTCCGGAACATGGCCCGCCAGGACTGGAAGAGACGGTCTATTACATCGACTACCAGGGCGTGCGGATCATCTCGCTCAACAGCAACGAAAAGCACCGGGAGCAGGCCGCCTGGCTGGAAAAGGTGCTGGCCGAAAACCCCAACCGCTGGACCATCATCACCTACCACCACCCGATGTACTCGGCCAGCCGCGGCCGGGACAACCCGCACCTGCGGCGGCTGTGGCAAGGGATTTTTGATCGCTACGGGGTGGACCTGGTGCTGCAAGGGCACGACCACACCTACGCCCGCAGCCGCTTGATGACGGCCGCCGACACCTTGGCGGGCAAGCCCTCCCCGGAGCCGGAGCGGAACGTGCCCACCGGCACGGCGGCCCGCAGCCCCGGGGGCACGGTGTATGTGGTCTCGGTCAGCGGGCCGAAGATGTACCGCCTGGCCCATCGACCCTACATGCGGCGAGCGGCCGAGAACACGCAGCTTTACCAGATCATCACGGTGGATGGATTCCACCTGCGTTACGAGGCTCGCACCGCCGCCGGGCGGCTGTACGATGCGTTCTTGCTGCAAAAGCGCCCCGGGCGCCCCAACCACCTGGTGGAGCTGGTGCCGGAAGTGCCCCAGCGCCTACGCCGACTCGGCACGGCCGACTAAAAACCCACGGTATCCGGTGTCCGCGGGGGATCTTTTCGGTGAGAGTTTCCGATCCGTGCAACGGTTAGCGTTTTTTCGCACTGGAGCGGAAACTCCTTGGCGAGCCCCGGACTTTGTACGTGTTTAGCGTGCCAGCACAAGACGAAGCGCCCCCAGAGCAAAAGAGTTGATTTTTTGTCCGGCGAGCCGCGTGCGTGAGCACGCGGTTGCTACGGTTTGTGGTCGTTGCTACGCTGGCCAACCGCCGGCTGACGGCGCGCGGCTCGCCATCCCTCCAAGCCCTCAAGCCTCCACGCCTCCAAGCCCCCAGTGCGGAAGCACCTTGCGCAAGCCGCACGGCGCAGGTCGCAAGCCGCCTTACCGTTGCTCTCCCCGCACTAACGTGCGGGGCTCCGCTTCCCCAGACCCCCGCCCCAAGACCCAAGCTCCACGGACGTGCGGGGCCCCGGAGGCTTACGCCCTCGGATTTGCCGGCATAACTCACGATCCCCGCTTGGGGGCGTGCTCTCCAGGACGAAGGACAAAAGAGACGATGGACCATCCATCGGGATCGGAGTGAACCAGGACGCCTCCTGCGGGCAGCTGGTCGGCCACCTTCTCAAAGGGAGGAAGCAGCTTGCCGTCGATGAGCTGCTTGCCGTTCTCGTCCACCAGGCGGCCCAGCCCGATCAGCAGCTGGATCACCATGTTCCCGCTGGCGGCGATTTTGTTTTGTCGGGCCAGCCGGTAGGTACTGCGAAACTGTTCCGCCGTATTTTCAAAACGGAAGAAGCTGAGATGGTTCCATCCTTGTCGCTGGGCTTCCCGTTCAGCTGCCTGGTGGACCCGCTGGAAATCGGGAAGTTGAGCCACCGGGGTATCCGAAGGCTTGGCGGCCTTCAGGTTTTTCAGCAACTCCACCAGCAAGCTCAGGTGGCTGGCATAAAACAGGTGGCCGCCGTAAACGCAGACACCTTCGGGCTCCGAGGGTTTGGGCTTGGGGGCAGGCACCACCACTCCCGGATGCTGGTCGCCCACGGCCACTTGCACCGGCCCCACCTCCACTTCCGGAACGTTGTTCGTCTTGGGCAGGAGGGCCCAGATTTTCAAGCCGGGGATCAGGTCGTCCCGGAGTTTAGCCTCCGGCTTGAAATAACGGTCGATGGCCGAAGCGACCACCTTGCGACTTTCCGGAGTGTCCTTGATGGTCAGGATCACCACTCGCCGAGGACGATCGTGCCCCCGGGCCTGGTTGGCCGCGCTGAGGAGCAGGCAATCGTGTTCCAACTGGGCCATGATTTCTTCCCGCAAGTCCACTTGGGGACCGTCCTGGTCGTCGCGGATACTCTCCAGGGAGCTTTTCCAGGTCCCTTCTGCTCCGTCAGCGACGACTTGATCGAACAGGGGCCCGATGTTGTCGAAGGTGCGTAGCACGTCCAGGCGAAGGCGGCCCACACTGGCCAGCTTGCCGGCCACCCAGGCCGGCGGGAGTTGCAACACGTGCTGGTGGTTGTAGAGGGAGAGCACGTGGACGGCGCCTTTCCAGGGCCGGGGAGCATAGATTTTGATCCGGTGCTCCATGTCGTAGGTTTTTCCGGCAAGGGTGAGCAGGCCGGCGGCGCCCTGGATTTGCTCGAAGCCGGTTCGGGAAAAGACCTCGAACCAGTCCACATCCTCCGTCTCCGAACCCCCCTCACCGGAAGGGAGGAGCCTGCCCTTCCAGGCCCGCGCGGCCCGGACCAGACCCAAAGGGCGCACAAACCATCGCAGGCAGACGGGCTGGTCGGTGCCCCGCCGCTGGGCCATCAAACCTTTCATGGTCGCCTGGAAGACCGGATCGGCGGCCAGGTTGGGCTGCGTTTTGAGTTCCATGCGGGCACGGATCGCCTTGGCTACCTCCAAGTCCTTGGTCAGGCAGAGGACCTCGTTGAAAAAGAAATAGACCAGCAGGGTCCTTTGCTGGTTTCCTCGCCGCCGCAGGTATTGGGCCAGGGGCGGAGAGAACTCCCGGTGAAGCCGGAGTTCCACCTGGCGCCTTTTTGTCGGGGGCTGCAGCCGGGCATGGACTTGACGAATCGCATCAGCTGCCTGGTTCTCCCGCCCCTGGAAGTTCACCAGCAGCACGGGAGTCGGTTTCCGACCCTGGGGATGCACCAGGGCCAGGGCGACTTCCCCGCCCGCAATCCGGCGAATCTCTTCCCAGGTGATCCTCAGTCCCACTACGTCGGCTCGCTGGCCTTCCCGTTGCCGTTCCCAGGCTTGGATGGCCTTTGCAAACAGCTGGCTGGACAGCAATCGTCCCAGCTGGGTTTGCTCCCACGCCCGATCCAGCTGCTCCAGGTCCGAGATGGAAAGCCACCCTTGTACCTCGGGCGGAAGCCAATGGGTGCTATCGCGCTGTTGAGCTGGGAGGTGCTCGACCAGACCCAGGCTCACTAAGCACCCGACCGCCGCCAGGAACACGCCATACCGCATGACCCAGTTCTCCTTTCCCGCAACAAAACTGGCCGGACCTCTGGCAAAGGCTAACCCTCTGCTTAGTCAGTTTTCCTACCCGGCACAAGGCAGATTTGTTCCGTTCCCCCCTGCGGATGGGGATTTTCGACCAGACACATCAACTCGTGCTGGCACCCGCCGGAGCGAAAGCACCGCTTGAGCAGCTACCGGCCGCTAACCGCCCAGCCAGGAGGGCAACTGGTCGGCCGCGGGGAGCTGGATCACCTGCAGGCGCTGGATGGCCTGGTGCTGGGCCACCTGCTGGAGGGCTTCCTGCGAAGGGAGGCTGTCCAGGTTCATCACGCCCACGGCTTCCCCGCCCGGCTCCGCTCCGGCCCGGCCTACGGCCATCTGGGCGATGTTCACCCCGTGGTTGCCGAAGATGGTGCCCACATGCCCGATGATGCCCGGCACATCCCGGTGGCGGAAAGCCAGCAGGATGCCGTCCAGGTAGGCTTCCAGGCGAAAGTCGTCCACTTGCACCAGGCGGATCATCCGCTGGCCGAACACCGTACCACCGGCCTTGTAGGTGCCGCGGTCGGTTTCCACCTGGGCGGTGATGAGCGACTGGAAGGAAAGGCTGCGGCGATGGGTCTGTTCTTCCAGTTGGATGCCGCGGTCCCGCAGCAACACCTCGGCGTTGACCAGGTTCACCTCTTCTTCCAGCGCCCCTTCCAACAACCCGGCGCAAAACGCGGCCGTGACCAGCCGCGTGGATTTTTCGGCCACCTGCCCCCGGTACTCCAGGCGGCAGCGTTGCGGCGCTCCCTGGTGCCAGGCGGCCAGGAAACGCCCCAGGCGATAGGCCACGTTCAGCTCGTTGCCCACCGCTTCCAGCTCCTGCCGCGACAGCGGCACCACGTTCACCGCGTGGCGGATCGTCCCGTGCCGGAAAAACTCCAACAGCAGCTCCACCGCCTCCTTGGCCACCAGGGCCTGCGCCTCCTGGGTGCTGGCCCCCAGGTGGGGCGTGCAAACGACATTGGGCAGCTGGAACAGAGGGCTTTGCGTACACGGTTCTTGTTCGAACACGTCCAGGGCCACCCCGGCGATCTGTCCGCTCTCCAACCCTTCCAGCAGGGCCTGCTCCTCGTAGATGCCGCCGCGGGCCGCATTGACCAGCCGCACTCCCGGCTTGAGCAGGTGGAGGTTCTGGCGGTTGACCAGGTTCCGCGTCTCGGGCGTAAGCGGGGTATGGACGGTGAGAAAATCCGCTTGCGGCAGCAGCTCCTCCACCGAGTCCAGGGCCTCGATCCCCAGCGACTCGGCCCGCTCCCGCGACAGGTACGGATCGTAGCCCACCACCCGCATCTGGAACGCCTTGGCCCGCGCTGCCACCGCCTGGCCGATCCGCCCCAGGCCGATAATGCCCAGCGTTTTGCCCGCCAGCTGGGTGCCCATGTAGCGGCTGCGGTCCCAGCGGCCCTGCTTGAGGCTTTCAAACGCCGGGGCGATGTTGCGAGCCAGGGCCAGCAGCAGGGCCATCGTGTGCTCGGCCGTGCTGATGGTGTTCCCATGCGGGGTGTTCATCACCACGATACCGGCCCGGGTGGCCGCTTGTTTGTCGATGTTGTCGGTGCCCACCCCGGCCCGGGCAATGGCCCGCAGCCGCCGGTTGCCCGAAAGCACCTCGGCCGTCAGCTTCACCCCCGAGCGACAAATGGCCCCGTCGAACCGCATCAAAAACTCCCGCAGCTCCTCCCCGGCAAGCCCGGTGCGGACTTCGTACTCCACATCCGGGGCCTGTTCCAGCAACTGGAGCCCCTGGGGGGAAAGCTTGTCCAGCACAGCGATCCGGACCATGGCGGCTTCTACTTTGGCAAAGAGGCAAGAGGGGCGGCTTACAGGGGCAAGTCCGTTT
>JALSGI010000915.1 GCA_026982835.1 Planctomycetota bacterium
TCAAGCTGGCCTGGAACAGCGGGCCCCCGCCCTGGCCCACGCCCCCTTTGAGTTCCGGGGCGGCGGTTTTGGCATCCGGGGTGGCGGCTTGTTCCTCGATCACGTCTTCGGCCCATTCCACCCGCTTGCGCGAAAGGCCGATCTTGCGCTCCTCCGGGTCCACGCGGAGGATCTTCACCTCGATCTGCTCGCCCACCTTGACCACCTCCTCGGGGTTTTCCACCTTGTGGTCGGCCAGCTCCGAGATGTGCAGCAGTCCTTCCAGGTCGTCCTCCAGGGAGACGAACACGCCGAAGTTGGTGATCTTGGTCACGGTGCCGGTGACCACCTGGCCCGGCTTGTACTTGTTGGGAATCTGTTCCACCCAAGGGTCTTCGGTCAGTTGTTTCAGTCCCAGGGAGATGCGCCGCCGCTGCTTATCCACGTTGAGCACCTTGCACTGGATCTGCTGCCCTTTTTGCAGCAGCTCGCCGGGATGGCCGATCTTGCGGGTCCAGGACATGTCGTTGACATGCAACAGCCCGTCGATCCCCTCCTCCAGCTCCACGAACGCCCCGTAGTTGGTCAGGTTGCGCACGGTGCCGGTGACCACGGAACCGACCGGGTACTTTTCTTCCACCTTGTCCCAGGGGTTTTCCTGGGTCTGCTTCATGCCCAGGGAGATCTCCTGTTTTTCCTTGTCGATGTCCAGCACCACCACCTCGACGATGTCGCCCTTGTTGACCAGCTCCGTGGGGTCGGAGATGCGCCGGGTCCAGGACATTTCGGAGATGTGAACCAGCCCCTCGATCCCTTCCTCCAGCTTGACGAACGCCCCGTAGCTCATCACGTTGACCACTTCGCCTTGGACCTTGGAACCGATGGGGTACTTTTCCTCGATGTTGTCCCAGGGGCTGGGTTCTTTTTGTTTCAGGCCCAGGGCGATCTTTTCCCGCTCGTAGTCGATATCCAGGATCATCACCTCGATTTCCTGGTCCAGGGAGACCATGTCCGAGGGGTGGTTGACCCGCCCCCAGCTCATGTCGGTGATGTGCAGCAGTCCGTCGATTCCGCCCAGATCGACAAACGCGCCGAAGTCGGCGATGTTCTTGACGATGCCTTTGCGGATTTCGCCCTTTTGCAGCACTTTGAGGAGTTGTTTTTTGCGGTCGGCGCGTTCGTCCTCGATCAAGGCCCGGCGGCTGACCACGATGTTGCGCCGGGTGTCGTCGATTTTGAGCACCACGCACTGGATCCAGCGGCCGATGTAATCGCCGATGTCCTGCGGGCGGCGGATGTCCACCTGGCTGGCCGGCAAAAAGACGTTCACACCGATATCGACCAGCAGCCCCCCTTTGATCTTGCGGGTCACCCGGCCGGTCACCACGTCCCCCTCCTTGACCGTCTCGATCAGCTCCTGCCAGCGGAGCATCTTTTCGGCCTTGCGCTTGCTCAGCAGGAGCATGTCTTCCGGATCGGTGGACGAGCCTTGGGCCTCCTCGATGTCTTCCACCAGCAGGCGCACCTCCTGGCCGGGCAGGGGCGGGTCGTGCTCGTCCCATTCGGCAATGGGCAGCACGCCTTCGCACTTGTAGCCCAGGTCCACGATCACGCGGTCGTCTTCCACGCGGAGGATTTTGCCCACCACGATTTTGCCCGGCAGCACTTCTTGTTCTTCGGCGGTGGTGAGCACTTCGTCCAGGTCGCCGGGCAGGTCCTGGAAAGCCTGTTCGATGGCTTGATCCAGTTCGGCTTCGTTTTCGTCCAGATTGCGAATGAGGTTGTAGTTGACCATAGCAAGACGGGGGTGTTCAAACAGCGGAAACGGGGAACCACACGCAAGCCCTAGCGGTTCGTTCCGGCCGGCTTGCCCGATGCAAGCGCCTACCCAAGCCGGAACTAGTAATCATAAGCTCTGGGGAGGGTTGCGGCCAGCCCACGGGCCGCATGCCGCCCGAGCAAGACTGAAACGGCAACATACCACATGCATGCACCAGCGGCAATTGCGCCGCGGTTTTCCCGGGAAAACCCACTTGCCGCGGGGTTGGTCTTGGATTCCGCGGCGGGGTGGACGATGATTTTTCTGGCCTTGCTTGAGCCGGAACTTGCCCAATCCCGGTGGCAGCACTGCTGTCGCCGCCGGCAGGCATCCGGCGGCCAAGAGCGTTCCCGACCGGGGAGCGCCCCCAGCCCTCGCCAACACCCAAGGAAAGGATTCCCTTGCGCGATGAGCCACTTGAGGCCAGAGCTGGCTGCCCAAATCCAGCAGCGGGTCCAGGCCGATACGCAGGAGTTGGTGCAGGCTTTTTCCCGCGCCTGGGACCGCAACTTCACCCAGGCCACCGCCGGGGAAACCACCCGCGTGGCCCAGATCAAAGACCACCTGCAAGGGCCGGGGCTGGCCCTGTTCTTCCAGGTGGAAGGGGAGGGGGTGTTGGCCCTGGTGCCGCAGTCCAGCAATCTGCTCCCCGCGTGGTATCGCCAGCCGGACGCCACCGGCACCAGCAAGCTACAAACCCTGGCCCAAGAGGCCGGCATGATCCTGCTGCCGGAGGAGCTGATGCCGCAGGGGGCCGAGGTGGCCGACGTGGAGCCGCTGGCCGAGGCACTGCGGCGGTGGAACGTCTCCGAGGAAGCCACCGTCTTGCCGCTGGAGCTTGCCGGGGAGGAGGGCTCCGGGACGCTTTGGCTTTGCTGGCCGGCTTCGGCGGCCCAGGCAAAAACCGCACCGGACCAGCAGCCCCGCCAGGAACAAGCCGCAGCCGGGCCGGACGCTCCCCCCCAGCCTTCTCCTGAGAGCAAAGCCCCCCAGGCGGCCAAGTCCCCTTCCGGCAAGCCGCCCTCGCTGGAGGAGCTGCCCGGTTACATCCGCTCGCTGCTGAAGGTGCCGCTTCCGGTGATGGTCACCCTGGCCTCCAAGAAGATGAAGGTGAAAGACATCCTGGAGCTGGTGCCCGGGGCCATCATCCAGTTCGACAAATCGTGCGAGGACCTGCTGGACCTGGAAGTGGCTGGGGTGCGGATCGCCGTGGGGGAGGCGGTGAAGGTGGGGGAGAAGTTCGGCCTGCGCATCCGCCGCATGGTGCCGCCCCGGGAACACTACGTGCCGCTGAAACCCAAACGGCGGCGGCCCGCTTGAGCCGGACCCAGGAACCTCTCAACACCCCGGATGTCCGCTGCGCAGCTGCCGGTAAAGCACCGGAGCAAAAGCCAGAGCCTCGTGCACCGCCTGGCGGATCCGGCGGGCACTGACCGGCTTGGCCAGCACGCTTTGGACTTGCCAGCGGGCGGCCTCATGCAGCAGATCGGGGGAAACCTCGGCGGTGAGAAACACAAACGGCACCGGCAATCCCCGGCGGCGCGTGGCCCGCAGCAGCTCCAAGCCGCTCAGGCCCGGCATGTTCACATCCGAAAGCACCAGGTGCACCGTTCGGGAGACGACCAATTGCCAGGCCTGGTGTCCGTCGCTGGCCACCGACACGGCAAACCCCTCCCCCTGCAGCAGGCTCTCCAGGGTTTCCCGCAGCAAGGGATCGTCGTCACTGATCAGTAGCCGGGGGACTTCCAGCGACACGGGACACCTCGCATGTGGCACCATCGGGGGAGGCCTTGGGCAGGTGAGCAAACCGTGTTCCACCGGCAAGACTTTTCCCGGGGAGTGGTCGCCGCAAGGCCTCTAACTTTAGTGTATTGCCGCACTGCAAGGGAATCCAATTTTTCCCCGCAGCCGGCAGCCGCCGGAACCGGCCAGGGAATACCTGCCAAGCTGGCATGCGAATCCGGGAAAGAGAACCGCAGTCCAGATCATCTGTGTTCCTTGGGAATTGTGATCCTTTGTACAGCACACGGCCGGGTTTGCCGGGGAAACTTGCGTTTTTCTTCTTTCCTTGTCTGGTTTATCTCTTGACCGGCTCGAAACTTGGCTCGAACAATTGGATAGTCCCACACGGGTGGGGACCAGGCGTTGAAGTTCCTCCGAAGCGATTTTCACCCCGAGACGAAACGCGATTCCTGCTTTTGCATCTACTGGCCGGCGCAAGCTCACGCTTCCTTCTCCCCCCAGGTAGGCCACGTACCGGCGCGTAGAAAGCAGGTGTTCGTGCCTGGAAGGAATTGCCTCCATGAGTCATCTCCCGCGGTTGGCCGTCGGTTCGATCCACTCGGGGGCACATGCGGAGTTTGTAGTCTGGGGGCTGTTGCGGTTGTTGCAGCGGCACGGGGTGCAGGTGCAGCATTTCTACTCGCATGCCACGTTCATGCCGCTGGATGGGGCCCGAGTGGCCACCGGGTTGCGCTCCCGGCACCTGGACAGCTGGCTGATGAGCCCCGAGGTGTGCCGCTACTTGCTGGCCCAGTGCAGCGGCAAGTGCGACCTGGCGGTGGTGGAGGGGAGTTTCGGCGCCCCCGCTTCAGGATACCTGAGCCCCTGTAGCCGGCTGGACGAGTTGAGCCGGTGGCTGCGGCTGCCACGAGTGGGCGTGGTGGACGTGCGGCAGCTGGACCGCTGCCAGGTTCCCTTGCCGGGGACGGTGGACGCGGTGCTGCTGGCCGGGCTGGAATCCCCCCGGCAGATGGCCTACTGGCAAACGGTGCTGGAGCCGCTTTGGGGTTGTCCGGTGCTGGGGGGGATGCAAGCGATGGATCGTCTGTTTGGCCGGCTATCGGCCCTGCCGCTGGGTTACAAGCCAGCCGCCGAGCACTGCGAGCAATTGGCACAAGCCATGGCCCGATTCACCAGCGTGGATCGGGTCTTTCGTTTTGCCCGTACGGCTCCGGCCTTGCCGGAAGAGTCCCGGCACGGTTTGCTCTCTCCCGCCGGGCGTCGGGTGCGGATTGCCGTGGCCTGCGATGCGGCTTTCGACTGCTACTTTCCCGACACGCTGGACTTGCTGGAGCAACTGGGAGCGGAGCTGGTTCCGTTTTCGCCGCTGCGGGACGAGCAGCTCCCCGGGGGCGTGGACGTGGTTTACTTGGGCTGCGGACACCCGGAACGCTACGCCCGCAGACTTAGCCGCAATTGCTGCATGATCGCCAGCTTGCGGATGTTCGTGGCCACCGGGGGGAAGCTCTACGCCGAGGGGGGCGGGCTGGCCTACTTGTGCCAGTACCTGGAAGACCTGCGGGGGCGGCGGTGGAACGGGGTGGGGGTGTTTCGCCTGCTGGCCCGACCCCGACGCGAAATCCTCCCCCCGCAACCGATGCAACTGTGCCTGGAACGGGGCACCTGGCTGGCCCCCTCCCAGACGGTGCTGCGGGGCTACCGCAACGGGTTCTGGGAGCTGCTTCCCCTGGGGTCCGACGGGCGGGTGCTGGAGTGCGGCTGTGAGGACGTGTCGCTGGTGTGCGTGCATCAGGCGGTGGGGAGCACGCTGCATCTGAACTTCGCCGCCCAGGCCGAGGTGCTGCAAAACTTCTTCGCCCCCCCGGATGAGCCCCTGTTTGTCGTCTAGCAGCCCGCTGAAGAAGGAAAAAGCGGCTCGGCCGTGACCTCGCCCACTCCCGTTTTTCCGCCCAAGCGGTAGTGGCACCGCGTTTGCACGGCTAAAATGAAACGCAAATGATCCTTTGATCCTTTGCCGAAACTTGCCCACCTACCGCTTTTCCCGGAGGCGTGCCCTTGAGCACATCCTGGCAGGAGCGATACCGCCCGCTGGTGGACCGCTTCGGCCGCGTGCACACCAACTTGCGGATCGCGGTCACGGACCGCTGCAACATCCGCTGCTTCTATTGCATGCCGGCCGAGAACGTGGTGTTCCGCCCGCGGCACGAAATCCTCTCCTTCGAGGAGATCGCCCGCTTTGTGCGGGTGGTGGCCGCCCTGGGCGTGAACAAGCTGCGGCTCACCGGCGGCGAGCCGCTGGTGCGGCAGGGCTTGCCGGAGCTGGTGCGCATGTTGAGCGCGATTCCCGGCATCCACGAAGTGGCTCTGACCACCAATGGGGTGCTGCTGCGGGAGCAGGCCGCGGCGTTGAAGGCCGCGGGGCTTGCCCGGTTGAACATCTCGCTGGATGCCCTGGATGCCGACACGTTCCGCCGCATTACCCGCCGGGACGTCTATCAGCGGGTGATCGAAGGCATCTACGCGGCCCGCCAGGCCGGATTCCAGCGCATCCGCATCAACGCGGTAGCCATCCGCGGGATCACCGAGGAGCAGGTGGTCCCCTTTGGCCGCTTTGCTCGGGAAGAGGGTTTCGAGGTGCGGTTCATCGAGTACATGCCGCTGGATGCGGAGAACCACTGGGAACGGCGTCGGGTGTTGCCCGGGGAGGAGATCCGGCGGTTGCTGGAGGCGGAGTTTGGCCCGCTGGTGCCCGCCCCCCGGCCCGACCCCAGCCAGCCGGCCGTGGACTATGTGTTTGCCGACGGCCGCGGCCGCATCGGCTTTATCAACCCGGTGAGCGAACCGTTCTGCCACGAGTGTAACCGCCTGCGGCTGACGGCCGAAGGGCAGGTGCGCAACTGCTTGTTTTCGCTCCAGGAGTGGGACGCCCGGGCCGTGCTCCGCGGCGGGGGCACCGACGAGCAACTGGCCGCCCTGGTGTTTGAGTGCATCCAGGGCAAAAAGCCGGGGCATGGGATCGACGATCCGGATTTCCTTCGTCCCCACCGGGCCATGTACCAGATCGGCGGTTGATCCGGGCAGCTTCAGCTCAGGGAGGACTTGGAGGCGTGGGGGCTTGGAGGGGTGGCCAGCCCGCGGGCGTAAGCCCGTGGAAGAGCGTGCGCACGTCAGCGTCTGGGTCTTGGGTCTTGAGCCCCGCACGTCAGTGCGGGGAGAGATGGAATCGGCTTGCGCCATGCGCCGGAGCTTCCGCTCCGTGGCAAGAAAGAGCATTTCTTTTTGCAAGCGGCGAGCCGCCAGCTTCAGCTGGCGGAGAAGCGCGACATACAAGCTTTTATCCGGCTCTCCCCGGACTGAAGTCCGGGGCTCGCCGGTGCGAGAGCAATCGTGAACAACACCACCCGGCGAGCCGGAGGCGTGAGCCTCCGGTTGCTTCGAGCAAAACACAGCACCTCCGTTCCGAAAAACTGCATCTTTCCGAACGCGGCTCGCCAGACGCAAACAAAAACGCCAAACGGTTGGCACGGACCGGAATATCTCGCCGAATATCATCCACCACGCGCACCGGAGCCGTGTGGTTCTGCTCAGGCGGTACCTGGTGCTCTGCCTCGGCTTGCACGGGCCAAGGTCCGCAACGTATCCTTTCTAAGAGCCTATCCGAAAAATTGTTCGAGCCTCACTATTTCCGAGAACGCAGGGATTTTTCGGATAGGCTCTAAGTGGCCTCTTCACCGCCGGGGCCTCTGGCTGGGTAAACGTGTTTTGCCGCTTCTGTGGGAGGATGGCCATGCGCGTATCTTCTCTGTTGCCCGGGGCGGTGGTCGTTTTTGTTGGTTTGCTCTGCGGTGCGGAGCCGCTCCCGGCCCAAGTGCTGGGCAAAGCGGAACTTCGAGAAGAGCTGGACGATCTGGAACTTCGCGGCCGCTGGTACTATGAGGACCTGCCCGGGGCCATGCAAGAGGCCCGGCGAACCGGCAAACCCCTGTTCGTGCTGCTGCGCTGCCCGCCGTGAGCGGATATCCGCGGCATCGACGGGCAGTTGGCCCGTCACGATCCCCGCTTCGCCTCGCTGCTGGACCGGTTCGTCTGCGTGCGGCTGGTGCAGTGCTGGGGCCTGGACCGCCGGGTGTTCTCCTTCGATCCCAATCTCACCCTGGTGGTGTTCTTCATGAACGCCGACGGAGCGGTGTATGGCCGCTTCGGCACCCGGGATGCTCGCCGGGGGGACCGGCACGTGACGGCCCGGGGACTGGTCC
>JALSGI010000916.1 GCA_026982835.1 Planctomycetota bacterium
GATGGAAAAGCACAAGCAACCGGTGGAGGAGGCCCTACGGTTGTTCGACGCCGCCCGGCGGAAAGCCCCACCCGGATCAGTCTATGCCCGACGGATCGCTCTGGTGGATCAGTATCTGGAGGGTTTGCGTGCCAAGCGGCAACAACTCCAGCAGCGTCGCGGGCCGGTGCCAGTGGTGCGGCTGGTGGGCCAAGCCCGGGACATCGTAATCGACGGCCGCCTGGATGAGCCCTATTGGCGCAACTGCCCCCCTTCGGCCACAGGGAGCTTGCGCGAGTTGCAAACCGGACGCCGCCCCACCTTCGGCACCATGTTCCAGGTGGGCTGGCACAACAACAACCTGTACGTGGCCATCCGTTGCCAGGAACGGCCGGGTGAACCTCCCCGAGTGGGCACCCGTCAGAACGAAGACCAGGCCCTCTGGTATGGCGATGCGGTGGAAGTGCTGCTGGCCACCGAATCGCACAGCTATTACCAGATTGCGGTCAATCCGGCCGGGGCGGTAATCGACCTGGACCGCGGAGCGGACCGCCTGGCCTGGTTCCAATGGAGTAGCCAGGCCGAAGTGGCCACCAAGGTGGCTCCCGACCACTGGGTGGTGGAGATGCGGATTCCGGTCACTCCGGACGAAAACGACCCACTACACCAGGTGGTGGGCCGTGCTCCCACGGCCAGCTTGCCGTGGTTTATCAACATTTGCCGCCAGCGGGTGCGGGAAGGAGGCAGGGAGTTCTCGGCTTTTGTACCCACGGGCAGGAAGACGTTCCACCACGAGATGAAAATGGCCTACCTGTACCGCGGCCGGCACCAGCAGTTTCCCTACGACTCCTCGGTGGACGATTACGTGCTGGCCCGGCAAGCCGCCCAGCGGCTACTACGCAAGGGTCGTTACGAAGAAGCCCTGGAGCGATTTCTGGCCCTGAGCAAACGGCAGGGGCTTACACCGTTTCAGCGGTCCGATGCCTTGGAACAAGCTGCGGCCTGCGCCCGACGATTGCGGCGCTGGCAGCAGGCCGAGCAACTGGCCCGGCAGATCCCTATCCCCGAAGTGGCTAAAACCGCCGCCATGCACAACCTGCTGGCCCAGCGAAAATGGCGACAAGTGATCGAACTTTTCGGTCGGGAGCGGATCGACACGTGGCCGTTCTGGCAAGCCGGATCCGCCTGGGCGGCTCGCGGCCGGGCCTATGCCGTGCTGAAACGGGGGCCAGAAGCCCAGCGCGACCTGCTCCGCGCCTTACCGCTGGTGCCCGACCCCCGGCTGCGCGAGGCACTTTGGGTCCAGGTGGCCCAGAACCGGGAGCGGAATCTCCGCGACCCGGCCGGGGCCTTACTGGCCTATCGGCAAGTGCTCAAGGGGCTCGGGCAAGCGGGAACCGCGGCCCAGTTCCAGGCCATCCAGGGGGCTGCCCGCCTGCTGGCCCAGCAGAGGCAGTTCGACGCCGCACTGGCGCTGTTCGACAAGGTGAATTTCGACCGCTTGCAGGGTTTCTGGCGAGGATCGATCCCGCTGACCAAGGCCCAGGTGCTCCAACAGGCCGGCCGTACCCAGGAGGCCCGGATGCTGTGGCACCAGGTGGCTGAAGACGCTCGCTGCCTGCCCAGGCATCGCCAGGAAGCCCAGACACGGCTGAAAAAACTGCCTTGACCCAGTGCCTGCGCCCCAACCAACCACTCTCTTTGCAACGTATGCGAACATGGCATGTTTCCTTTCAAGGGCAACCCTTCGGTGCGGCTTGTTGCTTCCGGAGAATCGTTGCCATCGTTCCAGGTGTGTCTTTCCCGTGTGATCGTTCGTCTAGGAAACTTCCAAGACGAGCATTTCTGTTGTTCATCTTGCTGGCCTGCTGCGCAGGCACCTTAAGGGGCGGCTTTCGGTAGCGGAGGAGCCGAAGGCGGAAAATCCGGCCCCGTCGTTGCCTTCTCTGGTGCAGCAGTTGGGGAGGCAGTTGCCCGGAAACTGGTTGAATGTACCCCTCGAAGCCTGCAGCAGTTGCGACACCTGGCCCGGCGGATCGACGTCGCAGCCGCCCAACTGGCCGAACCGGTGCCTGCAAATACGCTCGCCTCGGCCCTGGGCCGCACCGAGGCCCTGCTTGCAGCTGGGAAACTCGGTATCGTCGTCAGCTGCTTCAGCTGCACGCCGAGCTGGCTCGGGCGTGGCAACCAGGAGAGTTGGCCCTGCACCAGCTTCGCCGCCGGTTGGTGCAGTTCTACATCCAGGAAGGACAACAAGAGGTGCAATTGCGGTTCTTTTCCGCCCAGCAAGAATCAGGCCAATAACTTGGTGCGGGGGGGCGAGGGGCTAATTTTTACCACCGGGGGTTGTCCTCGAAGCCTCGGCGCGGCATTGTAGGCCATTTTGAGCAGGATATTGTGTCTTCCGCTGGGTTCTAAAGCAAAGCCATGCCTGCGTTCGATTGCCACGTGTTCGTCTGCTGCAACCAGCGTCGGGCCGACCACCCGCGCGGTTGCTGCGATCCGCAGGGGAGCCGCGCCCTGTTGGCGGCTTTGAAAGAAGAACTGGCTGGCCAGGAAAAACGCCCGCGGGTGCGGATCAACCTGGCCGGGTGCCTGGACCAGTGCGAATACGGCCCGGCCCTGGTCATCTATCCCCAGGGAATCTGGTACGGCCGCCTGCGGCGGGAAGACGTCCCGCGGATCGTGCAACGAACCATTCTCCGGGGCGAGGTGATCCCGGAGCTGGCCATTCCGCCGGAGTGCCTGGGGAGCCGGGGAGAGATTTGCTGGTCGTTTCGCCGTCAACAGGAATCCTGACCATGAAAATCCTGGTGCTGGGTGCAGGAACGGTCGGCCGCTCGATCGCCACCATGCTCTGCAATCAAAAGCACGACGTGACGGTGGTCGATTCCAATCCGGAGCATATCCGCGAGATCAACGAAGACCTGGACGTGCGGCCCATCACCGGTTCGGCCTCGCACAGCAGCGTGCTGTTCCAGGCGGGGGTGATGGATGCCGACGTGTGCCTGGCCGTCACCGGGGTGGACGAGGTGAACCTGGTGGCCGCCAGCATTGCCAAGGAGATGGGGGCGCGTCGGGCCATCGCTCGCATCTACGCGTCGGTGTTTCGGGACCTGAGCACCTTCGACTACCACAACCACTTCAAGATCGACCGCATGCTGTCGCTGGAGCACCTTTCGGCGATGAACCTGGCCCGAGCCATCCGCTCCGACAGCTCCGTGATCCTGGAAAACCTGGCCCGCGGCGACCTGGAAGTGCGGGAGCTGACCGTGGGGGACCACCGTCGCTGGGTGAAAAAGCCGTTGCGGGAATGGAAGCTGGCCCGCGAAGTCCGCGTGGCCGCCATCACCCGCAACGGGCGCACCTTCATCGCCCGGGGCGACCACCACCTGGAGCCGGGGGACCGCATCACGCTCATCGGCGACCATGACGCCATCGAGGAGCTGGCCAAGGCCCTGGAACAAGAGGTGAACAAGAAGGTGCGCGTGGTGATCGCCGGAGGCGGGGAAACCGGCTACCACCTGGCCCAAATCCTGCAAAGCCAACGCTACCGCGTGACCTTGATCGAGCAGGCCAAGGCGCGGGCCAACTTCTTGAGCAAGCAGCTGGTGGAGGGACCGATCACCGTGGTAGAGGGGGACGCGACCCAACGCTCCAAGCTGGAAGAAGAACGCGTGGCCGACGCCGACGTGTTCATCGCCTGCACCGGGGACGACGAAAACAACATCATCGCCTGTGTGGAGGCCAAGGACATCGGGGCCACCATGACCCTGGCCGTGGTCAGCCGTCCCGACTACGCCTCGATCGTCAAAAAACTGGGGATCGACCACACGGTCAGTCCCCGGGAAGTGATGGCCGAAGAGGTGCGAGCGTTGCTCAACGAGGGGGCGTTGGTCTATCGGCGCACGATCGGCTCCAGCCATCTCTTCGTGCTGGAATACAACGTGCTGGAAGGAGCCCCCGTGACTCGGGGAAAGATCGCCCAGCTGCCGCTGCCGGAGCAGTGCCTGCTGGCGGCGATCGTGCGTCAGAGTTACGTGCGGGTCCCCACCGGCGAAGACCAGCTGGAGGTGGGCGACTCGGCCGTGGTGCTGGCGGCCGACTCGGTCCTGCAAGAGCTGAACGACTTGTTCGTGCCCGAGTAGTTCCCCCCTGCTTTGCCTCCCTGGATCTGCTTGTCGCAGGAAGCCTCGACCATGCAACTGGCCCTTTACGGTTCAATTGCCTGGCGGCATCCGCTGGGCGTGGGACAAGTGATCCGCTGGGCACGCCGCTTCGGCTGGCCGCTGGTGGACCTGCGGGGGCTGAGCCTGGATGCCCCGGGCGCGGAGGAAAAACGCACCCTTCCCTGGGGCTACGACATGCTGGGGCCTCGGCACGTCCGCCCCAGTGCCCGAGAACAGTTGCGGCGGGAGATCGCCGAAGCGGGGCTGGAGCTTCTGTGCCTGTACTGCCCGGTGCCGATCAACCTGCCCGGGGAATTCGGCCGGCGCTGCCGCCAACTGGCCCAGGACTACCTGCTGCTTGCCGCCCAACTGGGCGCGCGGTGGCTGCGGCCCATCAACAACACCTGCTGGCGGCCGGAAAAGCCGCCCATGTCGCCGCAGGAAGCGTTCGACCGCACGGTCGAAGGCTTGCGGGAGCTGGCTCCCCTGGCGGCCCAGCACCAGGTGGGATTGCTGCTGGAAAACAACGAAAACACCGTGACCAGCTGTGCCGAGGAGTTGCTGCAGATGCAGCAGGCGCTGGCCGGGGCGTGCCGGGTGGGTCTGTGCCTGGATGGAGCCAACGCCTACTTCCAGGAGCGGGACCCCAGCGAGGAAATCCGCACCCTGGGTGGACAGATCGACGTGATCCACGTCAAGAATGTCCGCCGGCACGAGCAGGGCCGCTGGGACTACATGCCCCGGGGGCGCTTCAGCTACCAGTGGACTTCCCTGGCCCAAGGAGACCTCGACTGGTCGGCCCTGTTGGCCCAGGCCCAGGCCCAAGGGTTCGATGGCCCCGTTGTCTATGAGTACGTCAATCCCTTCAAGGGGATGCCGCTTCGTTACTGGGACAGCTTGCCGGAACCGGAACAAGCCGCCGCCCAGGAGGGAGCGTATCTGCGGCAGGTGATCAAGTCGCTCCCCGGCCGAGAAGGGGCCGCCCCCGGGGGGAGTTCATCTAGCCCCAAGTGAGCCGCACGAGTACATTGAGAGAATGTAAGTCCTTGGGCTTCCCTAGGGACCTGCCGGGATGATCTGTCCCTGGCAGTTGAGCAAGTGGTGGCGAGGCGCCCAAGGAAATACCCCGCGAGATAGGAGCAAGCGCTGGCCGTGCCATCCACTTCCTCCTCCCCGCAACAGCAGGACTTTTGGGACCTGTTCACCGCCGCCGTGCTGGCCTGGCTGGTTCCGGGAGCGGGTCACTGGTTCCAGGGACGCCGCAGCAAAGCAGTGCTGTTTTTCTGGACCATCACCGGCCTGTTTGTGTTTGGCATGGTGCTGGGCCAGGGTCGGGTGGTGTATGCCAAGTGGCATCCCCGCCAGGAACGGCGTTTCTTTTTCCTGTGCCAGGTGGGCGTGGGGCTGCCCAGTCTGCCGGCCCTGGTGGCTGCCCGGCGCGCCGCGGCCAACAAGGAACACTTGATCGGCAATCTGGACTGGTACATGCCGCCGGACCGGGCGGAGTTGAACCAGCTGTACCACACGCTGAATCGCCGCTTCGAGTTGGGCACGCTGTTTACGGCCATCGCCGGATTGCTGAACCTGCTGGTGATCTACGACGTGTGCGCCGGCCCGGCCTACGGAAAACGACCGCCGCCGGAGGAGCAGAAAAAATCCTCCCAGGCAGAACCGGCCCCCGACAAGAAGACCAAAAAGGACAAAGACTAGTCCCCCTCGTTGAAGAGCTTGGCAAGACCCAGGAGAAACACCTTTGCTGGAACTGGTTTACTTGCTGATCCTCATCGCTGCCATTAGCCTCGTCTATGCCGGCACGCGCTACGAGGCGATCGACGCCATCCTGGTCCACGCGGTCAAAACGGCCATGTGGTTCGGGGGGGCGCTGTTGCTGGTGCATTTGCTGCTGTATGGGGTGTCGCTTTGGGCCGGGTGAGCCGGCCTGGGCCCGGCGTTTCCACACCGAAACTTCACGGAGAGACAATTCCGCGGTGAACCATTCCATTGCCCGTTACATCGACCACTCGCTTCTGCACCCCACGCTGACCGACGAGGCCGTGCGGCAGGGATGCCAGCTGGCGGCCCGGTTGCAGGTGGCCAGCGTGTGCGTGCAGCCGGCGGCCGTGCCGCTGGCGGCCGAAGTGCTGGCCGACTCCCCGGTGGCCGTGGGCACGGTAGTCGGCTTCCCTCAAGGGGCCCACGCCACAGCCACCAAGGTGTTCGAGGCCCAACTGGCCTGCCGGCAAGGAGCCGTGGAGCTGGACATGGTGATCCACGTGGGCAAGGCTCGGGGCGGCGACTGGGATTACGTGGCCCAGGACATCCGCGAGGTGGTCCAGGCGGCCCATGATCGCGGGGCCATCGTCAAGGTGATTTTCGAGAACGACTTTCTCCCCTCGGACGAGATCAAAATCCGTCTCTGCCACATTTGCGAAGAGGCCGGAGCCGACTATGTGAAGACCTCCACCGGCTTCGGCTTCGTCAAGCAGCCCGAAGGAGGCTACGCCTACCGCGGGGCCACCGAGCACGACGTGAAGCTGATGCGGGCCCACTGCTCGCCCCGGGTGAAGATCAAGGCGGCCGGGGGCATCCGCAGTTACGAGCAGGCACGGCGGTTCATCCAGCTGGGTGTGGACCGCATTGGGGCCTCGGCCACCGAGCAGATCGTGGCCCAGGAGGCCCAGCATCACGGGGGCTGAGCGCCCCTTTTGCTTCCTCCGGGCAGGTGTTGAATCTTGCCTCCCCGGCAGAGGCTTGGTTTGGCGCTTTCGCCTCGGGTAAGAACAAAAATCGACGTTTGTTCTCGCACCAGCGAGCCGCGAGTGTGAACTCGCGGAGCAAGCTCGTAAATTGACGTGGTTTTGCCGATTTTCCTCCGGGAGCTGGCGCTCCCGGCTCGCTGGGAACCGTCTTTCTTGCACTGGAGCGGAAGCTCCCCGTGGCCGCGGCCCTGCCGCCTCCGGGAGCTGACGCTCCCGGCTCGCTGTCCAACCACCGGCTAACGATGCGCGGCTTGCCGGTTGGTGTGTGAGTCGGCGTTTTTTCTCGCTTTGGCGAGCCGCGGGCTTTAGCCCGGGGAGAGCCGAATAAGCGGATTGCCGTGGCGTCTCCGCCGACTGAGTACGTGTTTAGCGTGCCAGCACAAGATGGAGTGTTACCAGAGCAAAAGAGTGGATTTTTGTCCGGCCAGCCGCGTGTGTGAGCACGCGGTTGCTACCGTTTGTGGCCGATGCTACGCTGGCCAACCGCCGGCTTACGCCGGCGGCTCGCCGTTGCAAGAATCAAAGCAAGTCCACCAGGTACGTTGTTTTCCACAAAACACGCTTTTTCCTGCCCGGTGCGGAAGCACCAGTGGCGAGCCCCGGGCTTTAGCCCGGGGAGAGCCGAATAAGCGGATTGCCGTGGCGTCTCCGCCGACTGAGTACGTGTTTAGCGTGCCAGCACGAGATGGAGTGTTTCCAGAGCAAAAGAGTTGATTTTTTCCGGCGAGCCGCGTGCGTGAGCACGCGGTTGCTACTGTTTGTGGCCGATGCTACGCTGGCCAACCGCCGGCTTACGCCGGCGGCTCGCCGTTGCAAGAATCAAAGCAAGTCCACCAGGTACGTTGTTTTCCACAAAACACGCTTTTTCCTGCCCGGTGCGGAA
>JALSGI010000917.1 GCA_026982835.1 Planctomycetota bacterium
CCTTCGGCCATGTTGGGCCAGCGGGTGGGCAAGCACCCCTACCGCCACCCGAAGGACGGCAAGTTGTACTGGCTGCCGGTGGATCGCGGCCCGGATAGCCTTTACCCGGAACGCATCCGCCTGCCGTTCTGGTTTGCCGGACCGCAGTATCAGCAACTGGCCGCAGGCGTGCCCCCGTATGCCCTAGGGCGGCTGGTCAGCGGCACCGGGGGGGTCTATCTGATCAACGATCCCCAACAGGCCCGCTCCCCCTTCCCGCTGGATGTGATGATCCATTACCTGCCCGATTACGACTCTCCGGATGAGTTTCAGCGGAAGGCGCGGGCCAGCCCTTTGCGGCAGGCGGTGCTTTGGGCCGTGCAAGTGACCCGCAAGCAGCGTTTTACCGGGCAGCCTCCCCTGGAGTTTGCTCCCAACGAGAAAAACTACGCCCAGATGCTGCTGGAAGCCCAGAAAATCACCGCCCAGAACGCCGCGGTGCTGGAAGAGGCCCTACGCCCGTTTGTGGCCGTGAAGGACTGGACCCCCTACTATCGCAAGGAACGATCGTGGCGATGGCGGGCGTGGTTCGATCTGACCTACGGGCGGCTGCTGGCCATGAAGGTGCGCAACGACGAATACAACTGGGCCTGTGCCGAGCTGAAAGGCCGAGGGCGGGAGTTCGTGAAGGAAAAATCCAACCGCTGGCGGTTCGTGCCCGATGCGAAGCTGCGGCTGGGCAGCACTTCGGCCCGCCAGGCCAAGCTCGCCCTGCACCTGTTGAACCGCTGCGTGAAGGAACACCCGCAAACCCCCTGGGCTCTGCTGGCCCGGCGCGAGCTGCAATACCCGCTGGGTTTTCGCATCGAGGAGCGTTATGTTCCTCCTCCGCCTCCGCCGCCGCGGCCCAAGCCGCAGGCCCGCCGCCCGCCCAAGCCGCCTGCGAAGCCGAAGATCCGCCCGCCGGATCGCCGCATCCGCCGCGAGCAACCGCGCAAGTTGCCCCGCCCGCAAAAGCCGAAGCTGCCCAAGTTGTAAGCGGAGAATCGGCCTGCGGCCCTCCGCCTCCCCGCACTAACGTGCGCACGCTCCTCCGGGAGG
>JALSGI010000918.1 GCA_026982835.1 Planctomycetota bacterium
GAGCCGCGGTTTCACACAAGCGTTTTCGTCCCTTTTGGGCGCTTGTTCCTGCCTGGTGCGGAAGCACCACATCTGGCGTCTCTATGCTAGCTGGCTAAACACGTACTTAGCCGGGGGAGAGCCAACTCAGCGTTTTCGTTTATATTCCTCCGGGAGCTTACGCTCCCGGCTCGCCGTTCTCCGCCAGTTAAAGCTGGCGAAAGCTGGCGGCTGGCCGGTTTGTCTGCGCGCGGCAAAAGTTGCTGGATGCCTGCCTGGCAAGTCATTACGATCATCCCCACCGGGCCGTTACAATGCAAACTCGTTTTTCCGCCGCTTCGCTTTCCGGTCGCCACAAGGAGATTTGCCGATGTTGCTGGCCAGCACCGCAGCCGACGTGGCCGTGTGGGGTCCTTTGGGCATTCTGCTGTTGGGCATGGCCGTGGTGCTGGTGATGATCATGGGGCTGAAGATCAACGCCTTTATCAGTCTCATCACCGGGGCGATGCTGGTGAGCCTGCTGGCTCCGGGGGCGGCCGAGGAGAAAATCCAGCGGGTGGCCGAAGCCTTTGGCACCAACAGCGGCAAGATCGCTGTGGTGATTGCCCTGGCGGCGGTGATCGGCCAGGCGATGATGGACTCCGGGGCGGCCGACCGCATCGTGCGAGGATTCCTGCGCCTGCTGGGTCAGAAACGCTCCCCTTGGGCACTGATGGCCAGCGGCTATGTGCTCTCAATCCCGGTGTTTTTCGATACGGTGTTCTTCCTGCTGGTGCCGCTGGCACGCAGCTTCTACCGCCGCACGGGCAAAAACTACCTGCTTTGCCTGGTGGCCATCACGGCCGGAGGGGCGATCACCCATTCGCTGGTGCCGCCCACGCCCGGGCCGCTGACGATGGCCGCCACGCTGGGGATCGACCTGGGCGTGATGATCCTGGTGGGGGCGCTGATCGCCCTGCCCTGTGCCGTGGTGGGGTTGCTGGTGGGCCGGTGGTTGGATCTGCGCTGGCCGGTGCCGCTTCGGGAACTGGACGGAGAGCAGCCGCAGGGAGTCCCCGACGAAAAGCTCCCGCCGCTGTGGGCCTCGCTTTTGCCTGTG
>JALSGI010000919.1 GCA_026982835.1 Planctomycetota bacterium
GGAAGCCACCCCGATGGTGATCCGCGTGAACACGTCTCCGGCCCGGGTGCCAAAGGCGCTCTGGCCGCCCATGCCGCCGAAAGCCCCCGACAGCCCGCCCCCGCGACCCTGCTGGATCAGCACCAGCAGGATGAGGAATATCGAAAACACCGACAACAGCACCATGAGAAAACTACCCACGGCTTGCTCTTCCTGAACTGGAGGAACGTGGGGCGAGTTTTAGAACCTTCATTATTATCAGTTTTTTCTTTCCCGGACCAGACCAACCGCTCGCCCGGTTCGTCCTATCCGGAGGTGAATCGCAGCAGCAGCCGATCCCCCAGCGTGGGCCACAGGGCCGAGAGGGCCAGCAGCAGCCGCACCTTGCCCGGGACCACCAACTCCACCCGGCGCTTTTGGCAGGCGCGGAGTATCTGTCGGGCCAGCTTGTGGGGATCGAGTTGCTTGACGCGGGCCCCCGCTCCCGGGCGGCCCGCTTCCGGCGGCAGCGAGGGGTCGTCCTGGGCCTGGTAGGTGCGTGTCTTTTCCCGGGCGATTGGCCCCGGGCACACCAGCAGCACATGCAGCCCCTGCTCTCCCAGCTCCAGCCGCAACTGCTGGCTGTAAGCGGCCACGGCGAACTTGCTGGCCGGATAAGCGCCCATGAACCGCGGGGCCAGCTTCGAGGCCAGCGAGCCGATGTTGATCACATGCCCCCGCGAGGCCAGCAGCAACGGCAGCGCCGCCTGGGTGCAACGCACCAGGGCGTAGAAGTTCAGCTCCATCAGGGCGTGGAACTGCTGGGGGGTTTGTTGCTGGATGGCCCCTCGGGCCGAACGCCCCGCGCAGTTGACCAGCACCTCTAGCCCCTGCCATTGCTCCCGCAGGGTCTCCAGGGCGGCCGTGACTTGATCGGCTTGGGTGATGTCGGCCGGCAGCAGCAGCGTCCGCTCCGGCCCCCCGGCCAGGGTAGCCGCAGCTTGTTGCAGGCGTTTCGGGTTGCGGGCCAGCAGAGCCACGCGGGCTCCCTGGGCGGCAAACTCTTGGGCCAGGGCCAGCCCCAGCCCGCTGGAACCGCCGGTCACAAGCACCCGCTTGTCGTGCCAGTAGTCGGAAGCAGCCACCGGTATCTCTTCCTCTGGCAACAGGAGGAAAGGACGCCACCTGGAAAGCAAAAGCCCGCTCATTATGCTCCTCCCCCGAAGACCTTTCCACCGGCCGGAGAGCAGGTCCCTGGGGCACTGGTCTTTGCCCCCGGGGCGGTTATGATGAACAAAAGACGGCACATCTATTCTTTTTTGTTTGAGAGCATCCACCCGGCAGGGGACTTCGCCTGCGGGTTGGGCAAGCGACGCCAACAGGACCGAGGGCCATGACCCATCGCGAAGAAAATCCGCTTCCTGCCCCCGCGCCGCAACGGCTGCAAAAAGTGCTGGCCGCCGCCGGCTACGGCAGCCGCCGGCAGTGCGAGGAGCTGATCGCCACCGGCCGGGTGGAGGTGGACGGGCGGATCGTCACCGAGCTGGGTACCAAGGTCGATCCCCAGCGGCAGGAGATCCGCGTGGATGGCGAGCCGGTGCGCGTGGCCCAGTTTGTCTATTACATGCTCAACAAGCCCGCCGGGGTGGTCTGCACGGCCCGCGATCCCGGCGGACGCACCCGGGTGATCGACCTGGTGCCGGAGCGGCCGCGGGTGTTTCCCGTGGGGCGGCTGGACCTGCACAGCGAAGGGCTGATCCTGCTCACCAACGACGGCGAGCTGGCCAACCGCCTGGCCCATCCTCGCTTCGGTGTGGAAAAGACCTACCTGGCCCAAGTGGCCGGGCTTTTGTCCCGGGAGGAAGTGCAGCAGTTGCTGCGGGGGATGTACCTGGCCGAGGGGTTCGCCCGCATCGCCCGCTTGCGCATCCGCCGCCGGCACAAGCAGAGCACCTGGGTGGAGATGGTGCTCAACCAGGGACGCAACCGGCAGATCCGCCGCATGATGGCCCGCTTGGGCCACAAGGTGATGAAGCTGCGGCGCATTGGCTTCGGGCCGCTGCGTTTGGGCTCGTTGCCGCTTGGCGGTTGGCGCGAACTTACCCCGCGCGAGGTGACTCTGTTGCGTCGCGCTGCCCAAGGAGGCAAGACCGTGGCGGACCGCCCGAAACGCTCCCCGACTCACCGGAGCCGTAAAAAACTGCCCCTGCGGTGATGAGCCACGCCCACGGAACCAACGGCAAGCCACCGGCTTGAGCCGGGTAGGTGTTTAATCAGCTAGCCTCTGGACGCCTGACTCGGTGCTTCCACGCCTCCAAGCCTCCGGTGCGGAAGCACCCCCGCAAGACCCAAGACCCAAGACCGCGCACGTCGCAAGCCGTTTTGCTGTCTCTCCCCCCGCTTACGCGGGGGGCTCTTGGTTGTGCAAGTTGACGTTTGTTCTGACCCCAGTGCGGAAGCACCCAGTGGCGAGCCCCGGACTTCAGTCCGGGGAGAGCCGAACAAACCCCTGTGTGTTGACCTTCTCCGCCAGCTGCAACTGGCGGCTCGCCGCTCAACCGCGGGCTTACGCCCGCGGCTCGCCACCCCTCCAAGCCCCCAAGCCCCCAAGCCTCCACGCCCCGGTGCGGAAGCTCCAGCGCAAGCCCCACGACCCAAGACCTCCGGAGCAGCAGCACCGACGCAACAGCGCAAGTCGCACACCGCACGCCGATCTCCCCGCGCTGACGTGCGGGGCTCCTCAAGACCCAAGACCCAAGACCCACAGCCCCCTTTGCCGCTTGAACTGCCGGTGTGGTAGATTCTCAGCACCCTCTTTGCTTTCCCCATGACTTTACTTGATTTGCAAGTGCCAGCATGGTTCCAGCTTCTCCTCCCCCGGAAAACACGCCCATTGCCTACCTGAGCGGCCGCTGGGTACCGCAGGAGCAGGCGGCGCTGCCGGTGTGGGACGCGGGGGTGGTGCTGGGGGCGGCCGTGGCCGAGCAGGTGCGCACCTTCGCCCAGCAGCCGTTTCGGCTGGAAGAGCACCTGCGGCGTTTGCAGCATTCGCTGGAGCTGGTGGGATTGGACCCGGAGCTGTCGCTTGCCCAGTGGCAAGAAATCTGCCACCAGGTGGTGCAACACAACGTCCGGTTTCTCGCCCCGGGAGAGGAGTTGGGGCTGGTGGTGTTCGTCACGGCCGGGCCGTATCCGACGCTCTTTCCCGGGGAGGCACCGCCCCTGGGCCGGCAGCCCACCGTGTGCGCCCACACCTATGTACTGCCGCTTCGCCGCTGGGGTCAGTTGGCCCTCCGGGGCGTGTCGCTGCGGATTGCCCCGGTGCGGCAGGTGCCGCCGGAGTGCTGGAGCCCGCAGATCAAGGCCCGCAGCCGCTTGCACTTTTTCCTGGCCGCGCAGTGGGCCGCTGCCCAAGAGCCGGGAGCCCAGGCCTTGTTGCTTACCACCGACGGCCAGGTGGCCGAATGTCCCACGGCCAACGTGGTCATGCTCCAAAGCGGGCGGCTGCTGGCCCCCCCGGAGGAAGTGGTGTTGCCGGGGATCAGCCTGCGGGTGTTGGGCGAGTTGGCCCGGGAGCTGGGCCTCCCGCTGGAACAACGCCCCCTGCGGCCCGAGGAGCTGGCCCAAGCCGAAGAGCTTTACATCACCAGCACCCCCTACTGCATGCTGCCGGTGGTGCGCGTGGACGGCCGCGCCGTGGGGGGAGGAACGCCCGGGCCGATGTATCGCCGGCTGATGCAAGCGTGGTCGGAGCTGGTGGGCGTGGATGTGCTGGGGCAGATGGTCCCCGAGGAATCCCCGGAGCGGTAGCTTGGTCCTCTTCCAAATCGTGACTCTCTTGCCCACAAGGACTGCCAAGCGATGAAGATGGTCTTGTTTCCCCCGGTGGAGCACGAGCGGCTGGAGAAAATCCGCACGGCGGCGGCTCCCATGCAGGTGGTCAACGCCCAGGACGAACAGCAGGCCGCCCGGGAAATTGCCGACGCGGTAGCGTTTTTTGGCAAGATTACTCCGGACATTCTGGCCGCAGCCCGGCAACTGCGCTGGGTGCAGGCGGCCACGGCCAGCCTGGAGCACTACATGTTTCCCGAGCTGGTCGAGCACCCTTGCGTGCTGACCAACATGCGGGGGCTTTACGGGGACGTGATTGCCGATCACGTGATGGGCTACGTGCTCTGCTTTGCCCGCAACCTGCACATCTACCTGCGCCAGCAACAGCAACACCATTGGGAGCCGGTGGGCGGGGAAGCCAGCCGCAGCACGTTCGCCGCAGGCCCCTGCCAGGTAACGCCCATGGACCGGGCCCACCTGCACCTGAGCGACTGCACGCTGGGCGTGGTAGGGGTAGGGCACATCGGGGCCGAGGTGGCTTGCCGCGCCGGGTGTTTCGGCATGCGCACCCTGGGCGTGGATCCGCGCCGCACCGAACCGCCCCCGGGCATGGAAGCCCTCTGGCCGCCTGAGCAGCTGCCTCGGCTGCTGGCAGAGAGCGACTTCGTGGTGGTGGCCGCCCCCCACACGCCGCAGACCCAAGGGTGGTTTACCCGCGAGGTGTTCCGGCAGATGAAGCCCACGGCCTACTTCATCAACATCGGCCGGGGGGCCATCGTGCGGCTGGACGACCTGGTGGCTGCGCTTCGGGCCGGGGAGCTGGCCGGGGCGGCCCTGGACGTGTTCGAGGTGGAGCCGCTGCCGCCGCAGCATCCGCTTTGGGACATGCCCAACGTGATCCTCACCCCGCACGTGGCGGCCGCCTCGCCGCACATCGCCCGGCGGCACCTGGAAACGCTGCTGGAGAACATCCGCCGGTTCGTGGCCGGAGAGGAGCTGAAAAACGTGGTGGACAAGGCGCTGTGGTTTTAGCCACTCTGCGGAACGCAGAACTTCGGCGTTTATTCCTTCGGCGAGCCGCGTGCGTCAGCACGCGGTTTTTCAAAGTAGCGGAGCTTGGTGCTTTGCTTGAAGCAACCGGGAGCTGACGCTCCCGGCTCGCCGTGACGAGCAAGAATCGACGCTCGTTCTTGCTTCGGCGAGCCCCGGGCTTCAGCCCGGGGAGAGCCGAATGAGCGCAATGCGTTTTATTCTCCGCCAGCTGAAGCTGGCGGCTCGCCGGTTCGAGATTAGCGCTTATTCTTGCTCCGGAGCGGCAGCTCCGGCGCAAGCCGCAAGCCGCAAGTTGCAAGCCGATTCCGTCTCTCCCCCCGCTTACGCGGGGGACTCTTGGCGGTGCAAGTTGGCGCTTGTTCCTGGCGTGGTGCGGAAGCACCTTGCGCAAGCCGCACGGCGCAGGGCGCAAGCCGAATCCCGCCACACTACCGCGCCTTGAAGCAGTAAAGATACTGGTCGCTGCGCAGGTAGAGCCGCCCCCCGGCCACAGCCGCCGTGGCGTTGAAGGTGCTGTCGTCTTCCAGCGTGTTGCGTCCCAGCAGGCGGTACTCTGGGCTGGCGGCCAGCAGGAAGATGCCGTTGTGCCGCGAGACGGCAAGCAGCTTGTCGCCCACCAGCACCGTGGAGGCATAAACGACCGTCCGCCCGCGGCCCACGCGGCGCTGATAGACCACCTGGCCGTCTTCGGCCCGCACGCACACTGCCTGCCCGCGGTCGTTCACCCAGTAAAGATACCCCTGGTAGAACACCGGCGAGGGGACGTTGGCACCCACGCGGGCCTGCCACAGCCGGTGGGTTTCGGTCACATCGCCGCGCCCTCCGGCCCGAACGGCCACGCACTGCGCCCGCCGCCCGCCGATGGCGTAGATCACGTCCCCATGCACCACCGGCGTGGGACACACGTAGTCCTGGATGCCTTGGCATTGCCAGAGTTTTTCGCCAGTGGCCGGGTCCAGGCCCCAGATGGCCCCCTGCATGCTTACCACCAGCTCCACTTCGCCTTGGGCGGTGGTGACCAGCACCGGCGAGCCCCAGCAGCGGCGCACACCGGGGGTGCGCCACACCCGGCGTCCGGTTTGCTTGTCGAAGGCCTGGAGCGAACCGTCCTCCACGCTGGTGTTGACGATCACCAGGTCGTGGTAGAGCACCGGCGAGCCGGCCGAACCCCAACTGTGCCGACCCTTGCCCAGCGAAGCATGCCAGAGCCGACGCCCCTGGAAATCGAAGGCGAATAACCCGGCTCGGCCCAGGTGGACGTAAACCCGATCCGGCTCCACCACCGGCGTGTTGGAAGCATAGCCGTGCCGGGTGATAAAACCGCGATAGGGTTGCTCGGGCAACTGCGGCGGCACTTCTTTTTGCCACAGAACCCGGCCGCTTTGGGCATCCACGCACACCACGTGCAGGCGCAAGTTGTCCATGTCGCCCGGCTCTTGCGGGTCTAGCCCATAGCCGCTGTAGCAGGTGAGGAAAACGCGTCCGCTGTGCACCACGGGGCTGGAAGCTCCCGGGCCGGGCAACCTGGTGCGCCAAAGCAGGCTCTTGGAGGCGAACTGGTCTTGCAGGCGGGCTTGCGGGGCGGCGGCCGCTGCGGCGGGACCGCGAAACTGCGGCCAGCTCTCCTGGGCGGCAAGCACCGGCGGCAGGCAGGCCACGATCAGCCAGGCAAGAGCAAATCGGAGGGCCATTTCTTCTTGCTCCGTGTGGGGGGAACGAAATCGGGGACGGAATCGAGAGCGTTCTGCGGGATGTTTGTCCCTTGCCGGTTGGGGGTTTCTATTGTGCCACAGTTTCAACCCCGTTCCAAACCGGAGATCGTTGGCAAGTGGGCGGTTTTTTGCCGTGCCGTCGGGAGGGTGTGGAGGCGTGGGGACTTGGGGACTTGGCAAGCCGTCGGCGTCAGCCGGCGGAGAGCCCAAGAGCCCCCCGCGTAAGCGGGGGGAGGCGGCTTGCGCCATGCGCCATGCGGCTTGCGCAGGTGCTTCCGCACCGAAGCAAGAACAAACGCTGACTCTTGTGCACGGCGCGCCGCCGGCGTTAGCCGGGGTTGGCCCGCATAGCAACAGCTACAAACGGTATCAACCGCGTGCTCACGCACGCGGCTCGCCAGGGAGCTTCCGCGGCGGAGCACGCAAAGCAACGAGCCAAAAAAAAGCGCCGCCCGGGCGGGGGAAACTCCCAGGCGGCAAGCACAGGCCAAGGCATCGGCTCGAAGGAGGGAGCAACAGCCGCCGGGGGGCCGATTACCGCCCGGTGGCCGAAGAAGTGCAAAGCGCCACAGGTGGGGAAAAGGATGCTTTTGGCTGCGGCCAGCAGCATCCAGGCGGATGCTCGCCGGGGGCACGGCAGGGGGGGACCGCCGCGGCCAAACGCCCCCGGTGCTTCTGCACGTGATGATGCAGCCCCGTGCGGATCGGCGGCTCGGAGGTGGCCGTCTCCTCCTCCGCCTCGCCCTCTTCGGAGGGCAAAGCTGCCTGTCGGGACGGCAGCTCCGCCCGCAGGATAGGCACTTCCGCCGGGGCTTCGATGCCGATGCGTACCGAGCGCCCCTGGATGCGAACGATGGTGATGCAGATGTCCGAACCGATGCGGATTTTTTCGTTCACCTTGCGAGTCAGCACCAGCATGGGTTGCTCTCCTTCCGTAAAAGCGGGTCTGTTCCTCGGAGGTTTGTGGTGGTGCAACCCGGATGCCAAAACCGCAAGCAAAAACTTCTTCCGTTTTGCAACTCATTTTGTGGCAAGGCGTTAGTGTCGGCAAAAAAATTGCCGTCGAGTCGTGTTTCCCTTGGCCCGGGAAAAATTTCCCGCCCTAGGAGCCTCCCCTTGCGGAGTTTTTGCCGCCGGGAAAGATGTGTGCTAGCATGGCAGGTGCTCCCCCTTGGAGAGGGCAGCGGTCCATGCGCTTAAACCACCTGGAAGTGT
>JALSGI010000920.1 GCA_026982835.1 Planctomycetota bacterium
AAGACCCAAGACCCAAGACCCAAGACCGCGCACGTCGCAAGCCGTTTTACTGTCTCTCCCCCCGCTTACGCGGGGGGCTCTTGGTTGTGCAAGTTGACGTTTGTTCTCACCCCGGTGCGGAAGCACCAGTGGCGAGCCCCGGACTTCAGTCCGGAGAGAGCCGAACAAGTACATTACGTTGTTTTTCTCCGCCAACTGAAGCTGGCGGAGAACGGCGGGACAGAAAAATGGTGGGATTCATCGCCGGAGTTTGATATAAAAGAATGTGTATTCGATGATCCTGCCCAGTGAAGTGTTTCCTGCCTGAGTTTCCACACCCCAAGCAAGGTGCCGGCCATGCTTGCTTCTTTGGATCGTTTGGTTGCGATGGGAGTCGCTGCCTTGGTGTTGCTGGTTCCCGGACCGCTTCCGGGGGCCGAAGCCGATTCCCTCTCGGGCGATGCGTTCCTGGCCGGCTTGCAGCGGATCGAAGTGGTGCCCCAGCAGGTCCGCTTGCATGGGCGACGCGATCGAGTACACGTGGTGGTGAGCGGCTATTACGAATCGGGGGAGGTTCGAGACCTGACGCACCGGGCTCGCTTCGTGCCCCAGGGGGGGAACATCCTCTGCCGGGGGCACGTGGTGCAGCCGCGGCGAAACGGCCGCACGGCGCTGGTGGTGGAGGTGGGCGGCAAGCGGGTGAGCCTGCCGGTGGAGGTGTCGGGCCTGGAGAGCCAGCCGCCGGTTTCGTTTCGCTACGAGGTACTGGTGGCCCTGACCAAGCACCAGTGCAACTCCGGGGCGTGTCACGGGGCGCCCAGCGGCAAGGGGGGATTTCGCTTGTCGCTTCGGGCCTACGACCCGGAGCTGGACTGGATGACGCTCACCCGCGAGGTCTATAACCGCCGCACCAATGTGTTCCGGCCCCAGGCCAGCTTGCTGTTGCAAAAGCCGTTGATGGAGGTGGCCCACGGAGGCGGCAAGCGGCTGACGCGGCACGATGCGAGCTACGAGTTGCTGCGGCTGTGGATCGCCCAAGGGATGCCGGCCGATCCGCCCAAGCAGCCCCAATGCGTGCGGCTGGAAGTGTACCCCAAGCAGCGGCGGCTGGTGGCCCCGGCCCAGGAACAACAACTGCGCGTGGTGGCTCACTTCTCCGACGGCTCCTCCCGCGACGTGACCCACCTGGCCGACTACACCAGCAGCGAGGAGGCGGTGGCCGAGGTGGACCCGCAGGGCCGAGTACGGTTTTCCACCAAGGGCGAGGTGGCCGTGTTGGTGCGTTACCTGGAGTACATGGAAACGGCCCAACTAAGTTACCTCAAACCGGATCCCGACTTCCGCTGGGGCAACCCGCAGGTGCGCAACCTGGTGGACCAGCACGTGTTCGCCAAGCTGCGGGAGCTTCAGATTCCGCTTTCGCCGCCGGTAAGCGACGCGGAGTTCGTGCGGCGGGTGCACTTGGACCTGCTGGGGCGGTTGCCCACGGTGGAGGAAACCCGGGGGTTCCTGGCCGACTCGGCTCCCGACAAGCGGGCGCGGCTGATCGATCGGCTGCTAGCAAGTGAGGAGTTTGCCGAGTTCTGGGCGCTGAAGTGGGCCGACCTGTTGCGGGTGAACAACAAGCACATGAGCCCCCAGGGCGTGTACAAGATGCACCAGTGGCTCATCCGGGCCATGCGGGAGAACATGCCCTACGATCAGTTCGTGGCCGCGTTGCTGGGTTCCACGGGCAACACGCTCACCAACCCGCCGGCGGCCTACTACCGCGCGGCCAAGGACGTGAACGACTGCACCGAAACCACCATGCAGGTGTTTCTGGGCGTGCGCATCCAGTGTGCCAAGTGCCACAACCATCCCTTTGAACGGTGGACCCAGGACAACTACTACGGCATCGCCGCGTTTTTCAATCGGGTGGGCCGCAAACGCGTGCCCAACTCCGACGAGATGATCATCTACGTGACCCGCAAGGGCGAAGTGACCCAGCCGCGTACGGGCCAGCTGATGAAGCCCTGGCTGCCGCTTGCCGGCACGGTGGACCCGGAGCCGGAAGAGGACCGCCGCCGGAGGTTCATCCAGTGGTTGCGTCGCAAGGACAACCCCTTCTTTGCCCGCATGGCGGTCAATCGCCTGTGGGGTCATGTGTTTGGCCGGGGGATTGTGGAGCCGGTGGACGATTTCCGCGATTCCAACCCGCCCAGCAACCCGGCGCTGCTGGACGCACTGGCCCAGGAGTTCGTCCGCAGCGGCTATGACCGCAAGCATCTGCTGCGGTTGATCCTCAACAGCCGCACTTACCAAACCAGCTCCGAGCCGGTGGGGGGCAACGAGGAGGACGTGAAGTACTTTTCCCACTACCAGCCGCGGATGATCCAGGCCGAGCCGCTGCTGGACGCGGTGTGCCAGGTGACGGGGGTGCCGGAGAAGTTTCCGGGGTTGCCCGCGGGGGTGCGGGCCGTGGAGCTGCCCAGCCCCGACGTGAAGCACACCTTTCTCAAAGTGTTCGGCCAGCCGGCCCGGGAAATGGCCTGCCAGTGCGAGCGGGCAAGCGATGCCAACTTGTCGCAGGCGTTGCAGATGATCAACGGCGACCTGGTCCACGCCAAGCTGCGCGACAAGGGCAATCGTTTCCGCCGGGCGGTCCGCCAGGGCAAGAGCAACGAGGAGATCCTGGAGGAGCTTTACCTGGCCGCGTATAGCCGGCCCCCCTCGCCGCAAGAGAAGAAGGCGGCCCTGGAGTACATCGCCGCCCAGAAGGACCGCTTGCAGGCGTTGGAGGACGTCTATTGGGCCGTGCTCAACTCCAAGGAGTTCCTGTTCCAGCACTAAGGGGGACTTGCGCTGTTGCGCCAGTGCTGCCGCGTCAGGAGCATGAGAGATACCGGCTGGCCGCGGTTTGAGGAGGGATGCGGTTTAGTCCTCATTGCGGTTGATCTTGCTTCGGTACGGGAGCACCGGACCGGCTCTTTGTGTGCTTGCACGCTCACCCCGTGTGTGGAAGGTGGCTTTGTTGCTCTTGCGGGATGCTAGCACGTCCCGGGAGTGCTCTTGTTGTCCAGGCCGGAGTTGCCCTACGATTCGGCCGCTGGGGGAGCTGCGCGGCAGGGAGGGAATCCGTCCCAGGCCTCTCAAGGATGGGAGCCGATGCCCAAGTTCATCGTCGTCGATCCTTCGATCCAGGGCTACCAAGGGCATTTTTACGAGTACGCTCAGCGAGTGCTCCATGCTGCTAGGGCCCAAGGCTACGAACCCCACCTGGCCACCCACCGCCGCTTCCGGGTGCCGGAGGACCTTCCCTGGCCGGTGTATCGGCTGTATCGCTGCGCCTACTGGCCCACGCACCGGGAACGCACCTGGGTGCTGTGGCTGAAGCGGCTGGGGACGGCCGTGTCGGCCTTGCTGGGCGTGTGGTTGCTGCGGCTGTACTTTTCCCGGCTGGGCTTGTTCCTGGAAAGTTTGCGCTACTACGCAGTCCGCCCCGCTCGCCTGGCCCGAAAGCTGCCCTTCCCCTACGGCCTGTTGCTGCTGGTTCCGTTGCTGCCGGTGGCCGTGCTGGCCTGGCCGCTGAGGTGGCTGGCCGGGAAGTTGTTCCGCCTGTTGTGGAGGGTGCTGAGGCCAGCTGTGCGCCTGGCGAGGCATTTGTACGCCTATCGCCGCCAGTTGCTGATTACCTTGTGGGCGGATCGCAAGCTGCGTGACCTGGCTCGGGGTACGGCCCGGCTGCTGCGCCGCGTGGAGCTGCAAGAAGGCGACGTGGTGTTTTTGTCGTTGGTTTCGGAAGCGGAGCTGCTGGGGCTGCTGCGGCTGTTCCAACGCTGCCCGCAAGCCAAGCGCGCCACCTGGCACCTGGTGTTCCGGCACCAGCTCTATCGGCCCGACCAGTGGCATTCCCCCGGCGAGGAGCACCGCTTGCTGCGGTCGGCGCTGTATCGGCTGGTGCGGGAGGAGGCCCCGGGGCGGGTGTTCCTGTACGCCGATACCGAAGACCTGGTGCAGCAGTACGAGAGCCTGGGCGTGGCCCCGGTGGGGGAACTGCCTATCCCCGTCCCCCGCCAGTACCACCGGCAGCGTCGCTTGCATCCGGGCAGCCCCTGCCGCGTGGCCTATGTGGGCGATGCCCGAGCCCAGAAAGGCTACCACCTGCTGCCAAGGCTGGTGGAAGACCTGTGG
This sequence comes from Planctomycetota bacterium, assembly GCA_026982835.1. Lineage (GTDB taxonomy): Bacteria > Planctomycetota > Planctomycetia > Pirellulales > S012-138 > S012-138. The sequence goes on from JALSGI010000920.1 coordinate 4,150, forward strand.
CCGGAGGTGGAGCAGGGCCGGGTGGTGTTTCACTTCCAGTCCAACTTCAATGTGCCGCTGGGCAGTGCGGAGACCGACGTGGCCCGCTGGCAACTACGCAGCTTCGATCCCCGCTGGGTGCGGCTGGAGATGGCCCCGCTGGACTCGGAGCAGTACCGGGAGATGATCGTCGGGGCCGACGTGTTGCTGGTGCCGTATGAACCGGTGGCCTACTATGCGGGCAGCTCGGGCATCTTTGCCGAGGCGTTGGCCGCGGGCGTGCCAGTGGTGTGCCCGGCTCCCACCTGGATGGCCCGACAACTGGCCCCCGTACAACAAGCCTACCTGGAACACCTCTGGCCCACGCTAGGACAGGGACAAAACGTACCTGCGGCCCAGTGGCACTGGGACGGCCCCGAGCCCCCCCTGGCCGAGGAGGGTTACCTGTGGTTGGTTCCTGGCCGGGAGCATCGGGCCAGGCTGGTCTGTCCGGAAGGGGCGACCATGCTGGGCCTGGTGGTGCAGCGGCTGGAGCCGGACCGGGATGATCCGGTGCTGGTGAAGGTGCAGCAGCGGGACGAGTTCGGCCTGTGTGTGGCCCAGCACTCCGCCGTCCTCTATGCCGGGGGAGGGGTGCAACGGGCGCTGGTGCCCCTGCATCCCCAGGCGGTGCAAGTGGAGTTGCACTGGCGGCCCACCGGTCCCTGGGCCCCCATGCGACTTTATGGGGTGCAGTGTCAGTGGTTCTCCCTTTCCGGGGGGGAGGCCATTCCCTTGTCGGCCGTGGGGGTGATCTACGCCGAGGCGGAAGAAGAGCTCACCGCCTCGGTGCGAGAAGTGCTTCGGCACCTCGAGCACTACAAGCAAACGGCGCTTCGGTTTTCCGGATCCTGGGCCCAGTACCACAATGCCGAAATGCTCATCGCCCAGGTGCAACAGGCCCTTGGCCGCCGGGAAGCGTCCACCTTGCCGAACCAACCCGGCCCGAGCCACCGACCCGACACGGTGAAGGTTCCTCGGGCCGCGTGAGCCTCCGCTTGCCGCCTGGAAAAGAACACGACGATGGACCGTTGCTATTCGATCGTAGGCGTGTCGGATGTCACCACCGGGTTCGGCTCCCCGGAGGTGCCGGCGTTGATGGACTCGCTGGCCCGGCACTTCGGGTGCCCCGCGCTTTTGATTCAGCCGGACGAGATTTCGCGGCGTCCGCCCTCGGGGCCGATCAGCCCTCGGGTGGATGTGGAGCACGTCTGCTCCACCTGGGAAACCCACACTCCGCCCTACGCCATCGAGTACCTGCGGCACGCGGCCGCCCGGGTGAATCGCTTGCGGCCGGAGGTGCTGGTGGTGTTTTCGGGCTTTACGTTTCCGCTGCTGGCCCGGCTCCGCTATCGCCCCCGGCTGGTCATCTATCACTGCTACGAGCTGGCCGGCCGAGACTGGCGAAGCACGCAAGTGCACCGCCTGTTGGCCCGGAAAGTGGACATCATTACCTTTCCCGAAACGATGCGTGCGGTGCTGGACACCCAGGCGTGCCACTTCCGCGGCATCCCGAAGGTGATCCTCTACAACTGCGGCACGGAGCTGACCCAATCGCCGCCGCAGCCGGTGCCCTGGGACTGCCGTAACGGGCGGATTCTCTACTCCGGCACCATCAGCCCGGGAGTAGCCCTGTCGGAGTATTTCTGGCAGGAGGATACGGCCCGGCTGCCCATCGACATCACCGGCCGCATCGTCGCCCGCAGCGATGAGCAGGCCCAGCAGATCGCCGCGCGGCTGACCGGCTCGTTGCGTTACTTCGGCCTGCTGGAGCCGGAACAGCTGGCCGCAATGCGAGGCCGCTACGCCTACTCGCTGCTGATGTGGAATCCCAAGATCAGCCCCAACCACCACTACGCAGCCCCCAACCGGCTGTTTCAGTCGATCCAGGCCGGGGTACCGCCGATTGCCGCCCCGCATCCCCAGTGCCGGGAGATCATTCGCCGCTTCGATTGCGGGATTCTCATGCACGACTGGTCCTTCGAGGCGTTTCGCCAGGCGCTGCACCAGGCGCTGACCCTCTACGGCACGCCCCGGTACAAGCAACTGGTGGAAAACTGCCTGGGGGCCGCCCGGCGAGAGCTGAACTGGGAAGCTCAATTCCGCAAACTCCTCCCCCTGATCGAAGCCTGCTGGAACAAGGAGTCGCTGCCATGTGCATCGTAGTGACCGGAGCCGGCGGTTTTCTGGGGCGTCACGTGGTGCCCGTGCTGCAGCAGCACTACGGCCGGGAAACCGTGGTGCCGCTTACCCGCAGCCAATACGACCTGGAAGACCGCAACCAGGTGCGCAGCATGCTCCGCCACTACCGGCCCGAGGTGGTGGTGCACCTGGCCGCCTACGTGGGCGGGATCGGGGCCAACCGCCGCTGGCCGGCCGATTTCTTCTTCCGCAACACGCTGCTGACGGTGCTGATGTTCGAGGAAGCCTGCCGCCAGGGCGTGCGCAAGCTGGTTTATCCGATGGGCGGGTGCAGCTATCCGGCCCGAGCCACCAGCCCCATCGGCGAGGACCAGATGTGGGACGGCTATCCCCAGCCGGACAGCGCCCCTTACTCCGTGGCCAAAAAACTTGCGCTGGTGGCCAGCGCCGCCTATCGGCAGCAGCATGGATTCCGCTCGGTGGTGCTCATCCCGGGCAACATGTACGGAGAATATGACAATTTTTCCTACGAAGAATCCCACGTGGTGCCCGCCTTGATCCGCCGCTTCTACGAAGCCCGGCTGCAAGGCAAGCCCGAGGTGGTGGCCTGGGGCAGCGGTGCGGCCCGACGCGACTTCGTCTATGCCGGCGACGTGGCCCGCGTGTTCCCCTTCTTCATCGACCACTACGACTCCAGCCAGCCGGTGAACATCTCCTCGGGCCGGGAGACCACGATCCGCGAGCTGACTCTCCTGGTGGCCGAGTCGGTGGGCTACCCGGGGCGGATCGTCTGGGACACCAGCAAGCCGGAAGGGCAAAAAGTAAAGATTTTCGACACCACGCGAATGCGGCGACTGGGGCTTTCCTGCCCCACCTCCTTGGAGGAAGGCATCCGCCGCACGGCCGCCTGGTTTATGGAAAACTACGCCACCGGCGGGGACGGCCTGCGGTTGCATCCGTCCCGCCAAGCCGCCTGAAAAACCTTGTTGCCCGCCCCCTTTCGAGGAAGCGTTCCCATGGCCGCAGCAAGAACCGGCAGAACGACCACCGGCCTGTTCTCCTTCAAGCTTCCCGGCTCGACCCAAGAGCCGCACGGGAGTTGGCTGAAGTTCCGGGGACCGCGCAAACCCACCCCCCGAGCGATCCACGCCCGGGTGTTCATCGCCGGCACCGGCCGCAGCGGCACCACGCGCCTGGCCCAGGTGCTGGGCTCCCACCCCCAGGTGTTCGCCTGGCCGTTTGAAACCCGCTTCCTGATCGACCCCGACGGCCTGCAAGACCTGCTGCACTGGCTGCACGAGCAGTTCGACTACTTCCACGCCAACGCGGCCATCCACCGCTTTCGGGAGCTGATGTACTGCAGCATCCTCAAACCCATGCTCCAGGTGTTGCCCGAGAGCCAATACCGCGAGGCAGTGGACG
>JALSGI010000921.1 GCA_026982835.1 Planctomycetota bacterium
CTACCCGGACGCGGACCCGCTCGCGCAGGCCGTTTTCGATGAGCACCCGCTGGGTCTCGGCCAGCCCCAGCTCCCACGGCAGGCCCGCGTTCTTGATGGAGCTCCACGGGCTGGCCCCGGTGCCGCCGGAGCACCCGGAAATCAGGATCACGTCCGCGTGGCCCTTGGCCACCCCCGCGGCAATGGTGCCCACGCCGGTCTGAGCCACCAACTTGACCGAAACTGCAGCCTCCGGATTCACCTGCTTCAGGTCGAAGATGAGCTGCGCCAGGTCCTCGATGCTGTAGATGTCATGGTGGGGCGGCGGCGAGATAAGCGGCGTGCCTGGCGTGGCGTGGCGCAGGCGGGCAATCTCCGCGGTGACTTTGTGGCCCGGCAGGTGACCGCCTTCGCCCGGCTTAGACCCCTGGGCCATTTTGATCTGCAACTCCTGCGCGGAGATCAGGTACGCAGGGGTGACGCCGAAGCGACCTGAAGCAACCTGTTTGATGCCGCTGTTCCGCTCGGTGCCGTAGCGATCTTCCGCTTCCCCGCCCTCACCCGAGTTGCTCATGGCCACCGAGTGGTGCCCGACACCTTTCGGCCGCAGCGCGGCCAGCCGGTTCATGGCAATGGCCAACGTCTCGTGGGCTTCCTTGCTCAGCGCGCCGTGGGACATGGCCGCGGTGGAGAAGCGTTGCACAATGCTCTCGATGGGTTCCACTTCCTCCACCGGAATGGGCTGCCGGTCCGACTTGAAGTCGAGCAGGTCCTTCAACGAGAAGGGACCGGCCTCCTCCAGCATATGCGCAAACTCCTTGTACCGCCGGTAACCTTCCGCAAAGCCCTCTCCCAGCACATCGGGCACGCGCACCGCGGCCTGGAGCGCGGCTGCGGTCTCCGGGGTGAACTGGTGCGCTTCCCCACCCCGTCGCGGCTTGTAAAAGCCCACGTTCACCAGCGCGACCTTGCCTTTCTCCGGGAACGCCTGGCGGTGCCAGACCAGCACGTCTTCGGCCAAGACATCCAGCGTGACGCCGCCCAGGTGGTTGGGCGTGCCCGGGAAGTACCGCTCGATAAGCTCTTGGCTGAG
>JALSGI010000922.1 GCA_026982835.1 Planctomycetota bacterium
TGTCGCTTTCGATCCCCTTTAGAAGTACGTAATTGCCCGTTGGGAGAAAACTCTTACGCGATCCCGCCAGCTACTGTAAACAGTGTATGCAATGACACCGGGGCAGGCAAGCAAAAATTGGGGAGTTTTCTCCCTCCGCTTACGCGGGAGGCTCCTCCGCGGGCTTACGGTGCGCGGCTCGCTGTTCAACCGCCGGCTAACGCCGGCGGCTCGCCACGCCCCCAAGCCTCCACGCCTCCACGCCCTCCGGGAGCTTGCGCTGCCGGCTCGCTGGCGAGATGGTTGCCAAAGAGTTGCTGGGCAAGCCGGTGCAAACAAAAAGCCCCGCTGGGGGCGGGGCTTTTTGAAAGGAAAAAAATCCGGCGACACCTACTCTCCCACCTTGCGGCAGTACCATCGGCCCTGGAGGCTTAACTACCGTGTTCGGAATGGGAACGGGTGTGGCCCTCCAGGTATGGTCACCGGAAAGGAACCGCCGGGCCGCACGAGGCCCGGGACGGTCCCGGGGTTGTTTTGTTGGTAGTTGGTGTGGGTTGTTCTTTTCTCCCTCCGCTTATGCGGGAGGCTCCGGGCCGCCTCGGTGACTACTACCGGTTGCTGGGCTCTCCCCCCCGTTTACGCGGGGCTCCCGGGGGTGGCGTGTGTTCCGGGGGGCTACTCCCCGGGCTCCAAGCCCGGGACTTGCGGCTCGGCGGGAGCCTCGCCCTCCCAGCAAAATTCTGACGCTTGTTAAAGCCCGGGTGGGGGTGCGTGGTTCTTTGAGTGGTTGTGGCAGCAGGCTCCCTGGGCTCCAAGCCCGGGGCTCGCCGAAGGCTGGTGTCCTCATAGCGGGAAGGGGTTGGATCATCGTGGCCAAGCGTTCGCCCTTTAGTACCGGTGAGCTTAGACGGTTACCCGCCTTACACCTCCGGCCTATCAACCTGGTGGTCTTCCAGGGGGCTCTCGGACCCGAGGGTCCCACGAAACCTGATCTTGGGGCGGGCTTCGCGCTTAGATGCTTTCAGCGCTTATCCTTTCCGCAGTTAGCTATCCAGCCGTGCCGCTAGCGCGACAACTGGGACACCAGAGCTGCGTCCCTCCAAGTCCTTTCGTACTAAGGAGGAATCCCCTCAGGTTTCGTACGCCCGCAGCAGATAGGGACCGACCTGTCTCACGACGGTCTGAACCCAGCTCACGTACCGCTTTCATCGGCGAACAGCCGAACCCTTGGGACCTTCTCCAGCCCCAGGATGCGATGAGCCGACATCGAGGTGCCAAACCGCGCCGCCGCTGTGAGCGCTCGGGCGCGATAAGCCTGTTATCCCCGGAGTACCTTTTATCTGTTGAGCGATGGCCCTTCCATCCGGGACCACCGGATCACTAAGCCCTGCTTTCGCACCTGCTCGACCTATCGGTCTCACAGTCAAGCACCCTTGTGCCTTTGCACTCGCTGCCCGATTGCCGACCGGGCTGAGGGTACCTTTGGGCTCCTCCGTTACCTTTTGGGAGGAGACCGCCCCAGTCAAACTGCCCAGCTGGCACTGTCCCCCGCCCGGCTTCACGGGATCGGGGTTAGAACTAAAGCATGCCCAGGGTGGTATTCCAAGGACGGCTCCACGGGGGCTGGCGCCCCCGCTTCACAGCCTCCCACCTATCCTACACAGGACATGCCACAGCCCAATACCAGCCTGCAGTAAAGGTTCACGGGGTCTTTCCGTCTAACTGCGGGTACGCGGCATCTTCACCGCGACTACAATTTCACCGGGTCGCTGGTTGAGACAGTGCTCCTGTCGTTACGCCTTTCATGCGGGTCGGAACTTACCCGACAAGGAACTTCGCTCACGTAGCTCCTGCCGTTTCCGGCAGGCGTGGACTATCTCTTTATCCGCTGCTTCAGCTCTGCCAACACCTCGCGGAGCCGGGGTCGGTCGGCGGTGTTCATTTGCAGGCAGATGCGAATGATCCGCTCCAGGCCCTCGGGGCGGAGGTGTTCCCCTTGGAGCATCAACTGGACCACGCGGCGGAACTTGCGGAACTGGACGTTTTTGCGGGTCTTGAGCGGGTGGGCGAGAAAAAACTCACAAAGCCGCTCCAGGACCGAAAGACGCCGGATCCGCAAGGCATACCGGTCGCCGTGGTTGCGGCGAACCGAGCCACCGCCGAAGAACCGCTTGAGGGCGTGCAACACCTGCACGTCCCGCTGGTGTTGCACCACCACGAACTCCGGCAGCACCTGGTAGCCGCAGGACATTTCCGGATGGGGGTTCACCTGGACGTGGAAGCAACCTTCCCCGTCGGTGAAGCCGACCACCCAGTCCGGCGAGAGGTCCATGGCGAGTGCTCCTTGGGGGCAGAGGCATCCAGGCAACGGATACTCGGCGTATAGTCTCTGAGGATCCCGAGCGCCACACGCACTTTTGGTCAGCCAATGCGGGGGCTCGCCAAGGTGGTGTGGTCGGTTTCCTGCGGATTGTCCCGTCCCGGTCCCTTTTTACGCCAGGCCGGGGGGGCCTGGAGACGTAGGCCGGGCTGTGGCAGGACTTTCCCGCATACAGCCGAGTATTGCCCTGGAGGTTACCCTCCAGGCAGGCAGCTGGTTGGTGGCTACCTTAGGACCGTCATAGTTACGGCCGCCGTTTACCGGGGCTTCGGTCGCCAGCTTGCACCGGCTTCCTTAACCTACCGGCACCGGGCAGGCGTCAGTCTCTATACGTCCTCTTGCGAGTTGAGCAGAGACCTGTGTTTTTGGTAAACAGTCGCAGGAGCCGATTCACTGCGGCCTCCTCGGGCTTATCACCCTACACGAGGCACCCCTTCTCCCGAAGTTACGGGGCCATTTTGCAGAGTTCCTTAACCAGCGTTCTCCCGAGCGCCTTAGGCTTCTCGCCTCGCCTACCTGTGTCAGTTTGCGGTACGGTCACCGGTGCTTCGCAGCTTAGAGGCTTTTCTTGGCCGACTTTCGGATGACATCCGGACCAAATGCCGTTGTCCCCCGGTTTGGGCCTGGTGCCGCGGATTTGCCTACGGCGGCCCTCCCCGGAGGCGAGGGACATTTCTAGCCGTCCCCTCACCTTACGGTCGGCGTCCCCCCATCGCTCTGCACCGGTGGCGCAGGAATGTTGACCTGCTGTCCATCGGCTACGCCTTTCGGCCTCGCCTTAGGAACCGGCTAACCCTGGGCGGAATTACCTTCCCCAGGAACCCTGAGGCTTTCGGCGAGCAGGATTCTCACCTGCTTTATCGTTACTCATTCCGGCATCGTCACCTGTACGCCCCGACACCGCTCCTTTCGGTACGGCTTGTATCTGGCGTACAGCGCTCCCCTACCGCTGCCGCGATCCCGGAGGAACGCGGCAACCCACTGCTTCGGCGCCATGCTTACTCCCGATCATTTTCGGCGCGGAACTACTCGGCCAGTAAGCTATTACGCACTTTTTAAATGGTGGCTGCTTCTAAGCCAACATCCTGGCTGTCTCAGTAGTTCCACCTCCTTTGTGACTAAGCATGGCTTGGGGGCCTTAGCAGGTGGTCTGGGTTGTTTCCCTCTCGTCCGCGAAGCTTATCCCCCGCGGACTGACTCCCGGGATAGTCGCACCGGTATTCGGAGTTTGGTTCGGCAGGGTACCCGGCGAAGGGCCCCAAACCAATTCAGTCTCTCTACCCCCGGTGCGTAGTGGCCCGAGGCTAGCCCTCAAGCTATTTCGGGGAGAACGAGCTATCTCTGCACTTGATTAGACTTTCACTCCTCCCCACAGGTCATCCCCTAGGTTTTCAACCCTAGTGGGTTCGGGCCTCCACGCGGTTTAACCCGCGCTTCACCCTGCCCATGGGTAGATCGTGCAGCTTCGCGTCTACCGCCACCGACTTTGGCGCCCTGTTCAGACTCGGTTTCCCTACGGCTTCGGCCCGGAGGGCCTTAACCTGCGCCGATGACGGTAACTCGCCGGATCATTATGCAAAAGGCACGCCGTCACCCCTTGCTCGGCAAGCCGAGCCATAGGGCTCCGACCGCTTGTAGGCACATGGTTTCAGGTTCAGTATCCTCCCCTAGCAGGGGTTCTTCCCACCTTTCGGTCACCCTACTTAGTTCACTATCGGTCGTCAGGGAGTATTTAGCCTTGCGGGATGGTCCCCGCGGATTCGGACAAGGTTCCACGTGCCTCGTCCTACTCAGGAACCTTCCGGGAGGCGACACCGCTTTCGCCTACGGGACTTTCACCCTCTGTGGTTCGACTTTCCAGACCGATTCGGCTAGCAGGCCGCTTGGTAACTCCCATATGGAAGGCCCTCCAACCCCGCAGAGGAAGACCTCCGCGGTTTGGGCTGTTCCCCGTTCGCTCGCCGCTACTGAGGGAATCGCGTTTGCTTTCTTTTCCTCCAGGTACTGAGATGTTTCAGTTCCCTGGGTTCGCCCCATACGCCTATGGATTCAGCGTATGGTCATTCGGGGATCCCGGGATCAACGCTTGTTTGCAGCTCCCCCGGGCTTATCGCAGCCGTCCACGCCCTTCATCGCCTCCTGACGCCGAGGCATCCACCATGCGCCCTTAGTAGCTTGGCCACGAAGACCCAACTCCTTCGCCGCTTCTGCACAGGGCCTTGCCCGGCAGAAACGCCCAAGGGGCGACTTCGCAGGCCAACCCACCACAACGAAGTGGCAGGTGATGATCCATTCGCCTAGCGCTACAAGGACTTACGTTCACCAATCGACGATCATCTCGCCGCTTGGGAAGATGCCTACTACCACAACCAACTTGTCAAAGAACCAAGCACCACCACCTGGGTGGCTGCCGACTTTGGGCACGGGCCAAGGGGACCCTAGTAGCCTGCGATGAAAAAAGCCAAACCCGCTGCACGGATGCCGACGAGTTCAGCTTGCAGGTTTCAAGTGCTCCGTTGGAGCTACTCAATTTATTGCATCCCCGGGCACCTGTCAACCGCTTCCGCCACGCTGGGAGGAAGCAACTTTTCGCCCGATCAAGGTTACTCAAAACCCTGACCACAAAGGATTCTATCGGCAGAGGGCGGGACTGCCAATCCCCTTTTGCCGGATTTTTTCGACCCGGGAAAAAGCCGCCTTTTCAGGGAACCTGGAGCACGGCCGTGCCCTGGATTTTTCCTTGCTTGAGGGCCAGCAGAGCCTGGTTGGCCTGCTCCAGGGGGAAAAGCTCTACCCGGGGACGAACGCCCGCGGCCAGGGCTTCTTGGAGCAGGGCCTGGCCGTCGGCCCGGGTGTTGGAAGTGACGCTGCGCAGGTCGCGTTCCCAGTACAGGTGGCGCTGGTAGTCCAGCTGCGGGATAGGCGAAAGGTGGATTCCGGCCACGGCCAGCGTGCCGCCGGGGGCCAGGTGCTCCAGCACCACGGGCACCAGGTGCCCAGCCGGGGCGAACAGGATGGCCCCGTCGGCGAGCCAGGGGAGTGCGGCGGGGTCGGCCCCGGCCCAATCGGCCCCCAGTTGCCGGGCCAGTTGCTGGTGTTCGGGAGTGCGGGAAAGGACGGCCACTTGCAGCCCTCGGGCCTTGGCCAGCGGGAGCACCAGGTGGGCCGAGGAGCCGAAGCCCACCAAAAGCATCCGCCCTCCGGCGGGAACCCGGGCACGCTCCAGCGACCGGTAGCCGATGATCCCGGCACAAAGCAGGGGGGCGAGCTGTTCCGGCGGGGGTTCGTCCGGCAGGGGGTAGAGAAATTCTTCCCAGGCCACCATCTGCTCGGCGTAGCCGCCGTCCAGGTCGTAACCGGTGTAGAGGGAATCGGGGCAGAGGTTTTCCCGGCCCGTGGTGCAGTAGCGGCACCGGCCGCAGGTGCGAGCCAGCCAGGCGGCCCCCACGCGCTGCCCCGGCCGGAGCCGCCGGCAACCCGGGCCCAGGGCTTCTACGACCCCCACCACCTGGTGGCCGGGCACCAGCGGCAGCCGCTTGGGGGGCAAGTCCCCCTCGATCACATGCAGATCGGTGCGGCACACGGCGCAGCAGAGCACCCGCAGCCGCACCTGGCCGGGGGCCGGCTCGGGCAGGGGGAGTTCCACTTGCCTCAAGGGCGTGTGTTCGGCGGGGGCCTGGCGGGGCAGTTGCAGGGCTTTCATCGGCTGGGGCAGCGGCAAAAACGAGGACAACCGCCAAAGGGATTTGGCTGGATCGGATTATAGCGGTCAGGTGTCCCGGCGGCAGGTCCGATGGCTCCCCCGGGGCTGTTGGCCCGGCCGGAGGCAGGGGATGAGGGCAAATACGGCCCGGGGTTCTGTTTGACAACCCCTGGGGGACTGGTTAGCATGCTGATAGGCAAAGAAGCAGAAAGGACGGGGTGCATCTGCGGAACGGAAAGAGGCGCACCGAAGCGTTCTGCTTGGCGGAACGCGGAACTGAGGTCGGTATCTGTCGCCACATCCATCAGCGCCTCAGGAGAGACCCGTCGATGGAGATTCATCTCAAGGTTCTGGTTGGTCGGCACGCGGGCCAGGTGATCCGGATTGCCGCTCCGAAGTTTCTGATTGGCCGGGCCGAAGATTGCCAGCTGCGGCCCCACAGCGAAATGGTCAGCCGCCACCATTGTGCCTTGATTATCGAGGGGGACTATGCCGAGGTGCGGGATTTCGGCAGCAAAAACGGCACGTTTGTCAACGAGGAGCGGGTGCTGCCGGCCCGAGAGCTCAAAAACGGCGATGTGCTGCGGATTGGTCCGTTGCAGTTCGAGGTGACGCTGGTGGGTCGGGGTTCGGCTCCGCGGAAGCCGAAGGTTTCCTCGGTCCGCGAGGCGGCCCTCCGCTCCGCCGAGGGCCCCAGCAAGCCCGTGGACGAAGAAAACGTCCACCAGTGGCTGGAAGAGGACGAGCAGAAAGACCTGGCCGATCATCCCACGCGGACCATGGTGGGGGTGGACGAAACGGCCAACTTCGACGCGGAGACCTTGCTGTCCACCTCCAACAGCGAGAAGGAAGAGGACGAAGCGGAGCTGGTCACCCCGCTGGAAGAGGAGAAGGAAAAAAAGCCTCAGCAGCCTCCCAAGCCTGCCAAGCCCACCATTCAAGCCGAAAGCAGCGACGAAGCGGCCGCCGAAATTCTTCGCAAACTGCGGCGGTTTCGCTAAACTGAAACGCGCGGTTTCCTCCGCCGGAGCCGGCTCCCCGTGTTCCGGCTCTTTTTGCGCCGCGGAACGGAATCCTCACGCCGACGATCCCTCCTGCCGCAGACGAGGTGGCCTGGTGATGTTGCGTCTCCTGCTTGCCGGTCTTTTCTTTCTCTTCGCAGGTTTTTGCTTCCCGGTTCCTATCCTGGCCCAGCAGGAGTATTCCCCGGGGGATTCCCAGCCTGCGGGGACCGCGGCGACTGTCCGACCGGGAGCCCAGGTGCCGGCGGCGCTTCGCCGCCCGGTGGCCCTGGCCCTGGTGGAACAGGGGCGGCGGCTGCTGGTGGCCAACCGGGACACCGGGACCGTATCGATCATCGACACGCAGCAGCAGCGCCTGTTGGCCGAGCAGCCGGTGGCCCCGCGACTGGACCATCTGGCGGCCTTGCCCGATGGACGCCACGTGCTGGTTGTCGATGGAGAGAACCACCGCCTGCTTTTGCTGCGGTTTGCCCGGGATCGACTGCACTTGCTGGCCAAGACAGCCGCTCCTCCGTACCCGGTGCAGGTGGCCGTTTCGCGGGACGGGCGTTGGGCGTGGGTCAGCTCGTTGTGGTCGCGGCGAGTGAGCCGCTGGGAACTGGTGGCCGATAAAACGGGCAAGTTGCAAGCGCT